>JAKFVC010000111.1 GCA_021732415.1 Planctomycetaceae bacterium | reverse complement strand
CCGGAGTACCGAGGCGAGGGGAGCTAATGAATTCGTTGAGTTAGAGTGATCTCAATCGAAGTTTGAGCCCAATTCAAACCGCAGCTTTGTTCAACGTGCAATCCACTGATTAACGCTCTGTCGCCTGCAGGCATGCCTGAATAGAAATACGGAATTGACGAGATAATGCCTACCGAATTCAAGCTCCCCAATCTGGGTGAAGGTATCAAGAGTGCCGATATCGCCGGGATCTCCGTCAAGGAAGGCGATACCATCGAGCCCAACCAGAACGTCCTGGAACTCGAGACCGACAAGGCTGTCGTCGAGCTTCCCTGCCCGTCCGGCGGGAAGCTGCTCAAGATCCATGTGAAGCAGGGCCAGACGGTCGAACCGGGCGCCGTGCTGTTCACGCTGGATGGCAACGGAGCCGCGACGACCGCACCCGCCAAGCCGGCGGCTCCCGAAGCTGCCGCACCGAAAGCGGCTGCTCCTGCGGCCGCCCCGGCCTCCGTGCCGCCCGCCGCACCCAAGGCGGCGGCTCCCGCTGCGGCCGGTGGGAAGCAGACCTTCAACTGCCCGAACCTCGGCGAAGGCATCAAGAGTGCTGACGTTTCAAGCTTGTCCGTGAAGGTCGGCGACACGATCACTGCCGGCCAAAACGTCATGGAAGTGGAGACTGATAAGGCTGTCGTCGAATTGCCGTGCCCACTCGCCGGACAAGTCACGGAAGTCCACGTTCAGCAAGGCGCGACGATCAAGCCGGGAACACCCTTGCTGACTGTCGCGACGAGTGGCGCGGCCGCTGCGTCATCTGCTCCCGCTCCCGAGGCACCCAAGACCACTGCAGCGGCCCCCGTGGCCACTCCTGGCAAGCCGGTGCCGGTTGCTCCCGTATCGCCCAGTTCCACGCCAGCTCCCACCGCCACGGCAGCCACTGTGGCTGCATCGGCCGCAGACAGCCAAAAAATTGCGCCGGCACCTGCCGGTCCAGCTACTCGTCGGATGGCTCGGCAGTTGGGAGTCGATCTGCACCATGTGACGGGGACAGGTCCTGGTGGACGAATCACGATGGATGACGTTCAGGGACACGTGAAGCAGATCATGCAGGGGACAAAGACGATCCCCGGTCAGGCACCCGCTAAGGCCACAGCGCCGCCGTTGCCGGACTTCACGCAGTTCGGCCCTGTTGATCGCAAGGCAATGAACCGCATCGCGAAGACCTCGGCTGCGAATCTGAGCTACGCCTGGCAGACGATCCCGCATGTCACCCAGAACGATCTCGCGGACGTGACCGAGCTCGAGGCGGGCCGCAAGCGTCATACTACGAATCAGAAGACCGGCGCTAAGATCACGATGACTGTGCTGGCGATCAAGGCGGTCGTTGCGGCACTCAAGCAGTATCCCAACTTCAATTCGAGTCTCGATTCCAACACCGACGAGATCATCCTCAAGCAGTACTACCACATCGGCGTCGCCGTCGACACTGAATACGGCTTGGTAGTGCCCGTGATCCGCGATGCCAACCACAAGAGCATTCTCGAAATCGCTGCCGAGTTGGACGTCCTGGCCAGCAAAGCCCGCGAACGAAAACTCAGCCCGAGCGATTTCCAGGGAGGCACCTTCACGATCACCAACCTGGGCGGCATCGGCGGGACGACGTTCTCGCCCATCGTGAACTGGCCGGAAGTGGCAATCCTCGGGATGTCCCGAGCCAAGCAGCAGATGGTCATCATGGACGGCGAACCCAAGGTGCGGCTGATGCTGCCATTGTCGCTGTCGTACGATCACCGAGTCGTGAACGGAGCCGACGCGGCCCGGTTCATTACGAAGGTCTCGGGATTGCTGGCCGATCCGAGTCAGTTGTTGATTGAAAGCTAATTACGAAGAGTTTTTAGCCACAGATTAACACAGATGAAACACAGATTCAGAAGCGGAAATACGCGCGTCTCTCAAATTAATCGCTGAATTCGATCATGACGGAATTTGCTCATAAGGAAGTGACAGAGCAAATCATTGGCGCGGCGTTCGAAGTACACCGTCATCTGGGTTACGGATTTCTTGAGAGTGTGTATCGCGAAGCCATGTTGGTTGAAATTGCTCAACGTGGATTGAGAGTGGAAAAAGAAGCGCCGATTAAGGTTCAGTATAAAGGTGTAATTGTTGGCGAGTTCAGGGCAGATTTGCTGGTACTGGATGCCGTAATCGTCGAACTGAAGATCGCAAAAGAATACCAAGCATCAGATGAGGCGCAGTTGCTCAACGAACTCAAGGCAACAGGATTGCGAGTTGGGTTACTAATCAACTTTGGAAAATCAAAGGTCGAATTCAAACGATTTGCCTATTAAAAATGGTGTCAATAATAGCTTCAGCCTGGATAAGCACAGTTCGAAGTTAGATTGTCTAGACCTCAGTCGTGCATCGTAGAGTTTTCTTAATCTGTGTTTCATCTGTGTTAATCTGTGGCTAAAAATAAATCTGGGGTTAATCAATGGAAGAGGCATCTGGGGTAGGTAAGCATCTGGTGGTGATTGGTGGTGGGCCCGGGGGTTATCCGGCGGCGTTTCATGCTGCCGATCATGGATATCGGGTCACCATCGTCAATGCGGAAGCGAAGCTCGGTGGGGTTTGCCTGCATCGTGGGTGTATTCCGTCCAAGGCTTTGTTGCACCTGGCCAAGCTGATTACCGAGACCAAAGAAGTGGAACATGCCGGGCTGAAGTTTGGCGCTCCGACGATTGATTTGGCTGCTGTTCGCAATTTCAAGAATAGCGTCATCGACAAGCTGGCTGATGGCGTCACGCAGCTCAACAAGGTGCGTAAGATCGAGTCCATCACCGCGCGAGCTTCGTTCTTGAATTCCAAGACTTTGAAGCTGCATCAAGTGCCGGGACTGCCTGCACCTCCCTCGGATACGCTGACCTTCGATCATGCGATTATTGCGACCGGTTCGTCGCCCATCGTGCCGCCGCCGTTTCAACTCGGCGATTCGCGGATTATGGATTCGACCGGTGCGTTGGAGCTGGCTGACATTCCCAAGAAGCTGCTGGTCATCGGCGGTGGTTATATTGGTCTCGAGATGGGCTCGGTCTATGCCGCGCTGGGGTCTGAGGTCACCGTCGTCGAGCTTCTGTCCGGAATCTTGATGGGGGCCGACCGGGACCTCGTGCGACCGCTGCAGAAGCGGTTGCAGGCGTTGTTTACCGGCGGCATTTTCCTCAATACCAAGGTGGAGAGCCTGAAGGCGACTCCGCAGGGAATTGTGGCCAAGCTGGCGGGTGAAGGGGTGACTCCGGAACAGACGTTTGACCGCGTATTGGTTTCTGTCGGCCGCCGTCCGAACAGTCGCGATCTGGGTCTCGAAAATACCAAGGTGGAACTCGACGCCAAGGGCTTTGTGAAGATCGACAAGAAGCAGCGGACCAACGACCCGACGATCTCCGCGATTGGCGACGTCGCCGGTGAGCCTGGTCTGGCTCACAAGGCGACTCGTGAAGCGAAGATTGCTATTGAAGCACTGCTGGGATTGCCCGCGGAGTTCGACAACATCGCGATCCCTGCCGTGGTCTTCACCGATCCGGAAGTGGCCTGGTGCGGGCTGACCGAGATGCAGGCTCAGGCTGAGAACCGCGAAGTCGTCGTGACGCGGTTCCCGTGGGCGGCGTCAGGGCGAGCTCAGTCACTGGCGCGGACTGAAGGGATTACCAAGATCCTGTTCGATCCCAAGACTGAGCGAGTCCTAGGGGTTGGAATCGTCGGGGCAGGGGCCGGTGAGCTCATCGCTGAAGGGGTTGTCGCTGTGGAAACGGCGATGGTCGCCCGCGATCTCGCCGACAGCATTCACGCTCATCCGACCTTGTCGGAGACGTTGATGGAAGCCGCCGAAAGCTTGATTGGACAGGCGACGCACATGTATCGCCCCAAAAAGTAAGACGACGATTTCAAATCGAATTCAACGCCTCGCAGTGATCTCCGATTGCTGCGGGGCGTTTTCGTTTCGCGGGTGGGAAATCGCAAACAAAAACAGCCAGAGAGTCGAGCCGGGTGCCGTGAGGCCCCGGACAATTGGGCTCGTGGGGGGATGCTCCCGGCATTGGAAATACGCGGACGCTGGCAGCGTCCGCCACGGGGCAGGGACCTCATGGTACCCGCCTTGCCTAGGTTGACATACTCTGCAGTCTTGGTTTGGAGACTGGGACTACTACGCAAATTGGGCACCCCGATCCAGATTGTCGGTCTTGATGAATCCGACTAAAATCCCGCCCCCCTTCATACATCACCTGTGATTGATATCAGTGAGTGGCGATGCGTTTGGTTCTCCGTCTATTCTTGGTCTTGCTGGCATTCGGATCGCTGGATTCGGCTGCGCGGGCTGGGGAGACCTTGTACCTGAAGAATGGGGATAAGCTATCGGGGAAGCAAGTTGGATTTGGTGAGGAGACCCTGCAATGGAGTTGGCGTGGAGCGGGCGTGATCGAGGTGCCGCTCAGTGATATCGAACGCGTCGACTATCAGCCGGATCCAGACGGTTCGGCGGAAGAGATTCCTCATTTGCTGCTGCTCACTCCCGGGCAGGTGTTTGCTCCGCCTCCCGACCATATGCCACTGAACGTTCCGCCCGCCGAGCCACCACCGATTCCGCAGACGTTGTTGCAGACGCTCTGGTCGGAGTATTTCGACTGGTTTCAACATGGGTTCGATACCTGGACCGAACGTTTGGAGTTGGGTGGATCCTTTCTCGAAGGAAATACCAATCAGGAAGCGTTCAACACGGCGGCCAAGTTCACTCATGAGACTGATTGGATCAAGACTCAGATCAACCTGACTGGCCAGTACGCCAAGTCGAAGGATGTGCTCACGGCGAATCGCTGGACGGCGGATACGACAACCGACTTCAAGCGGAAAGACAAATGGATCACTTTTATTCGTACGCTCCATGAATTCGACGAGTTCGCGAACCTCGATTATCGGGGAACCGGGTCATTCGGTGTCGGCTATCGCTTTGTGGATACCGACCCACGGTTGTTCGTGGTCCGTGCCGGTCCTGGTGTGACCCAGGAAGTTTTTCACTCGCCGCGAGTCCTGCGAACCACCCCCGACTTGTTTACAGAAGTCGAAAGCAAATGGCCGATTGGGGAACGGATCATCTTTGAGGAAAAGGCGACCGTGCATCCGAGTATCAATGACTGGAAGTTGATTCGCATTCTCAATACCTCCAGTTTCCTCATTCCCCTGGATTCGTTGAAGCGCTGGAACCTGAAATTCGGTTTTCGCTTTGAGCATAACGGGCTGCCCAACATCAATCGCAAGCCGAGCGATTTTTCCACGACGATCAATATCGTGTATTCGCGCAAGTGAAGCGTCGGGCTGACGCTTCCCCTCGCGGCGATTTCCTTTTACATTCCGGAAATACTAGCCCGAAGCGCCAGCGTGTGCATCTCCTCGAGGATCACCAGAGATGCACGCGCTGGCGCATCGGGCTAGTATGGTAATGCAATGGTAAGAACTCTTTGATCAAGGTGAGGAATTCTTCACCGGACCTCCTAAGGAATCAGCATGGCTGGCAAGGTACGTATTGCGATTATTGGTGCGGGGGCTGTGGCCGATTACCACCACGTTCCAGGGATCATGCTCGATCCTCGAGCCGAACTGGTGGCGATTTGCGATCCCAACGAAAAGCTGCTGGCGGAACGTCAGGCGAAATGGGGACCGGTCAAGGCGACAACCAAGTACGAAGAAATCGCGGCCGATCCCGAGATCGACGCCGTCATCATCTGCACGCCGAACTTCACCCACCTGCCGATCACCCTGGCGTGCGCTGCCGGCAACAAGCACGTGATGTGCGAAAAGCCGCTCGGGTTGAACTTCGACGAGTCGGCCCAGATGTTCCGGGCAGCTCGCGATCGCAACCTGCGGCACATGACGGCTTTCACTTATCGCTTTGCTCCGTCGATGCGTTACCTGCGACACTTGGTTTACAGCGGCGGACTGGGGACTCCCCGCCACTTCCGCAGCCAGCGATTTCTCGACTGGCCTGAAACGAGCTGGGGCTGGCGGCAATACAAGAAGCTGGCCGGGGCCGGTGACTTGTTCGACATGACGATTCACCGCATCGACTATGCCCAGGACCTCATGGGCCAGATGCTGGCGATTTGCGGTGCAGTCGCCACGTATGCTCCGCGCGACAAAAACCCGGATGGAACCCCCTGTGCTCCGTCCGAGGTCGATGACTGGTCAGCCTTGATCTGCCAGTTTGATCGCGGCGGCGTGGGCGTGCTGGAAGGCAGCACCCTAATGAAGGGCTATCACTATGAAGGCTTCGGCCACGACTGGGCCGAAGTCAACGGCAGCGAAGGCACGGCTGTCTATCAGTTGAAAGAGCCGAACACGATCCTCGTCGGGAAGCAGGGGCAATCGCTGCAAAAGATCGAGGTCCCCGACGAATTCCTGGCCCCCGCCGGCAGCCCGCGCGATCCGAAGGTCGGCGTCCCGAGCACCGTGTTCCGCTACGATCTCGTCTGGGAATTCGTCAGCGCGATCGTCGAAGGCCGCGACTGCATTCCCGGATTCGACCACGGGGCGTCAGCTCAGGCCGTAGCCGATTCGGTACTGGAATCGTTCGACAAGAAGAGCTGGATCAACGTGCCCCAAGATTTGGGGTAAGTCTCACATTCGGGGTCGGGTCTACGATTTTTCGAAATTGGCCGTCACTCGCGCATGAACGCGTGGTTGACTCAATTGGCCAATTTCCAAAAATCGTGGCCCCGACCCCTCGCCATTCTTTGCAATGGAGTTTTACAAGAGTTTTCGAAACTCATCGTTTGTAAGCCCAGCATCTCGCACGATATTTCCCATCGTAATCGCATTGATTGGATTGTGGTGAGGAATTGTCAAAATCCGAGCTCCGTCAGACAGGATCGTATGCTTTCCTTGCCGCATCACACGAAATCTTACCTTCTCGAATGCACGGATCGCATCGAGATGATTGACTCCTGGGAGTTTCGGCACTACGCGACCTCGACTTCAACTTCGCGGATGATCTTGCCCTGATTCAATTCGGCAACAACGGCGAGATACTCTCGAGCGGCGTCGGTGATATTCTCCAATGCTTCCTGCTCAGTTGCACCTTGCGAATGGCAACCAGGTAGACCGGGTATTGAGACGGCGAATCCTTCTTCGGATTGTTCGACTACCACCTGATATTTTAGAACCATTTGTCGAATCTCCTGAACGATTTTGACTGTGTAGCCTCATTGTACCTTGGGCGGCGGTCCATGAGATACTTTATCGGCCGGCCTGCATCAGGATTAATGCGGGAAGTCGCCCGTCCGCCCCATCTTCGCTATTGAGGCAGGTTACCTCCGCAGGCTCTCCATCAATTTGGCGATTGCCTTCAGCGCTCCATCGAGCACTTCCGGTTCCGGCAACGACAATCGCAGATAGCGTTCACCGGTCTGGTGATCGCGGTCGATTCGCACACTCGAGGATGGTGTGGGCTTTCCCACCTCCGGCGATTGAGCTGGCGTCGCCAATTGTTGCAGCAAGCTCAGGCCTTGTTGGATGACGGCGGTCAGTGGGCTTGGTTCGCCAGTCGTGAGTTGTGAGAGTGGTTCTGCTGTTAAAGCCTGTCCGTTGTCGCTGGGGGATTCTGGTTCACTGGCATCGGCGATTGGTGGTTGCGAGTCGATCCCAGTCTGCTGCGACTCGGCGGCTTCTTCCGCCACAGGGGTTGGCATGGTACCGGTGATCTTGTCGACCGTCTCCATGAATTTCTTCAGCTTGCTGCCGCCGAGGAAGACGTTTTTCTCGCCTCCATCGAGCACCCCGGCGAACAAGTTCCTCTTGAACTCAATGACGCCCAGCATGCCCTCTTCGATCGTCCCCTGGGCAATGTAATTTACCACGCTGACCGGTTGCGTTTGCCCCAGCCGATGAACCCGGCCGATGCGTTGCTCGAGGACGGCGGGGTTCCAGGGGAGATCCATGTTGATCACAACGTTGGCGTGCTGCAGGTTCAGCCCGACGCCTCCCGCATCGGTCGCCAGGAAGATGCGGCAGTTGGGGTCTTCGCGGAAGCGGTCGACGAGATCCTTGCGCTTGGAGCTTTCGACGCCTCCGTGAAATAAGACGTGTCCCCACGGTTTGTCCTGCAACCGCTTCATGAGCAGCGCGTGCATCCGCAGCCACTGGCTGAAGACGACGACTTTGTTGTTGGGGGTCTCCATCAGTTCGCTGATCAGGGTCACCGCTTCATCGGCCTTCACGCCGCTGTCGGTCCCTTGATCGAGCAGATAGCTGCTGTCGCATGACATGCGCATGTTCTGCAGGCCGATCATCAGCCGTCGCTGGTCGGTCTCGGTTAAGAAGCCGTAGCGTCGCCACTTGGCCACGACCGCGGCGACTAATTCGTAGTTTTCGCTATGCTGCTGTCGCTGCAGTTCGGTCATCGGTACGAAGAAATTCTTGTCGAGACGCGGCGGCAACTGCATCGCCAGATCTTTTTTCTGGCGCCGGATGAGGACGGGTTTTAAGGTCTCGCCGATCTTGTTGAGATTCTGGTATCCGACGACCTTGCCGTGTTCGTCCAATTGCTGGTGGTCATGCAGCAGGCGATAAGTCGGCCCCAGTCGCTGCTGGTCGATGAATTGGACGATGGAGACCAACTCTTCCAGGCGGTTCTCCAGCGGCGTGCCGGTCAGCACGACGGCATAAGGTGATGGAACCTGCTTCACGCTACGGGCGGCCCGGGTGTTCCAGTTCTTGATGCGTTGCGCCTCGTCAAGAATCACGAGATCCGGCGCCCACTTGCGGATGAGCTCCAGGTCACGGTGGACTGTGTCGTAATTCATGATCTTGAAGAAGCTGGGGGCTTCAAACAGCTCTCGCCGATTGGGCAGCAGGCCGGCGATAACGGTGGCATCGCGCGTGGTGAACTTAGCGATTTCACGTTCCCATTGATACTTCAACGACGTCGGGCAGATGATGAGAACGCGTTCCACGCCCATGTGCTGGGAAAGGATCTCGGCGGTCGCGATGGCTTGAATTGTTTTGCCGAGACCCATCTCATCGCCGATCAGGCTGCGGCCGGCTTTCGCGGCGAACAGGGCTCCTTCGCGCTGGTATTCGTAGAGTTTGACCTTCAACAACGAATCGAACGCGGCGCTTTTGCTGCCTTCGGGAAAGGCCTTGTCGATGGTATCCCGTCGAGCCTGTCCGTCGCGGACTCCCGCGACCACTCTGAGAGCGTCCTCGTAGCACCGCAGATCGGTGTCGATGGCGGCCGCACGTTCCAGGAATTTTTCAAACTGAGAATACCCCGAATCCCGCAGGCGGCCTTCGACGTCAAAATACTTGAGCGCCAGGCGTTTCAGGTCATCCGTGGCGGCTGTTCCGGCTCGAAAGAGCACTGTCCGTTGCGAACCGTATTGGACGAAAACCTCGCTGTACGGGGGGTGATATCCCGACTGCAGATCCGCCTTGGTGTCTTTCTTCTTCCGCAGTTTGGCGAGGGTGAATTCGACGTGTTTACACGTCCCCAGTTCATTCGTACTGAAGTCGGGACAGGCACAGTAATTGTCCCCGGGGTGCGGTCCGCGGATGGCCACGCGGTAGGTACTGCGGCTGGCGGGATTGGTGACGAGAAACTCGGAAAACACGGGGTGTTCGCCGATGTTGGAGAGTTTGAATTTCTGCTCGCGGCCAAACTGCCGACGCAGTTCGAGTTGCCACTCTTCGAGCGACAGCGTGTCGGGCTTGGTGGTTTTGGAGATTTTTGGCGTGCTGGACGCGCGCCGCTTTTTCTTGGTCATCTGGCCGTTGGATTTCACTGTACCGTTGGATTTCATCGGGGTGTTGCGAGCAGTACTGGTCGGCAACAGAGGCCGAGACCGCCGTTTTGAACTGACTCCATTCGAGGCCATCCGTCACCCTCCGTACTTGAATGCTCGATGTGAAAAGAAATCGATTGTGCGGATTATAGAGGTGTCTGGGCGCTGGTAGCCACCGTGCCGAGGGGAGAATGACGAATTACGAAATCAGCTTGGAAGCCCGCATTCCGCGTGATAGATTGTCAGGTATGAGTTTTTCGTGAATCTCTTTTCCAACACGCGTGGCTAAGTAGGCGTAAGTCACACTACGAGCAAGTAGGAGTGACTACGATGCAATTCATGTCCGAGCCTGAACTCCGAGCGTCAGATTCCGAGCCGGCCATCGCCGTGAGCGATGCGCGGTTGGTGGACGAGGCGCGCCAAGGGGACCAACAGGCGTTTGGCGATCTGGTGAACCGCTACGAACGGCGTTTGATCAGCGTCATCCTGCGATTTGTGTCAGATATTGAGCTGGCTCGTGATTTAGCCCAAGAGACGTTTCTGCGGACTTACGATCGCCTCGATCAGTTTGACCCAGGACGGCGATTCGGTCCGTGGTTGTTCCGGATTGGCGTCAATCTGACGCTCGATTATTTGCGTAAACGCAAGCGGCGCTTGTGGTTCTCGCTGTTTTCGGAAAGCCCGGCGGAGAAGACCCCTGATCCGTCGCAGGCGGATCCGCGTCAAGCTTTGGATTTAGAGCAGGAAGTTCGGCGAGTCTTAGAGCTGATTCCTGAAAAATATCGGATGGTCTTGATATTACGCGACTTAGAGAATTTCTCGACGTCCGAAATTGCGGCCATCGTGAATCGAAAAGAAGCGACGATTCGCTGGCGGTTGGCGGAAGCGCGTGAGCGTTTCCAACGGCTGTGGCTTCGTCGCCAGAATGCGACCAATCCTGCGGCATTACTCCCTGACCCTGAGGAAGACTCAGATGACCTGTGATCGCTATCGCCCCCTGTTGGCGTTGCTGGTCGGCAATGATCTCGACCCGCGCGAAGCCGCGGAAGTGCGCCAGCATGTCAGCGGCTGTGCTGGCTGCCAGGCGCAATGGAAATCTCTTGAGAGTTCCATGAAGGTGTTGCAAACTGTTTCGCAGAAGACGGTTACGCCGGAGTCTGGAAAACTGTGGCCCGAATTGTCGAAACGCGTTGGTGTGCGTCCGTCGGCCACGAGAGAGCCCGCTCCGGGATGGATGACACTGGGAGCGTTCACTGCGGCGTGTGCTGCTGTCTTGTGGTTGACGGTCAGTGCCCCGGTGTTTGATTTCGATTTCGGCGAGGCTCAACTGGCAGAATTGAACGCAGATCAGATGCCGGCTCCCGGGTCGATGGCCGGGGCGCCGATGGCCGGGTCGCCGATGGTTGGGGGGGCGATTGCCGGTCAGTTCCCGCAACTGCAGTTCGTCAACGACACGCAGCCCGCAATTCCCTTTCGATTTGCCCCGGACGGAGCGATTGAATCGGCCAGTCCGTTGGAAGTTCCCTCGCGAGTGCTAGGTGGGCCGCGGAGTTTTTAGCGTTTCTTAGGCTGTCGGTAATCGCCGAGTGATCAACGAAACTAGGCGAACTGCTTTGCAGCCGCGACTGCCAGGACGTCGCAGCGTTCGTTCTCCGCGTGGCCGGCGTGGCCTTTGACGATCGTAAACCGGCAGTCGTGCTGCTGCAGTAACTCGTCGAGGCGCTTCCAGAATTCGACGTTCATTACCGGTTTCCAACTGCTCTTCTCACGCCGTCGCCAGCCGTTCTTCTTCCAGTTGGGCATCCACTCGGAACTCCCCTTGGCGACATACGTGCTGTCGGTGATGATTTCCACTTGCGATCGTCGCTTCAGCGCCGCCAAGCCCTCGATCACGGCCTGCAGTTCCATCTGATTGTTGGTTGTCTCGGCGAGGCCTCCCGATCCTTCACGTTGGGTTCCTGTCTGGGGATGACGCAGGATGTAGGCCCAGCCGCCAGGGCCCGGGTTGCCGCTGCAGGCGCCGTCTGTGAAGAGCTGCACCGCGGGCAAGCGGGCGTCGGATGATGTTGCGGCTGAAGGTTCTGCGTCCATGGTGGATTGACGGGTTCTCCTTGCGAAGGGCAGGTTAAAACCAGGTTGCTGGCACAAAACCTGCTCTTGCTGGTGCTGAATTTGGCTTGATTATACAAGAAACCAATCCAATTGGGATTCATGCGACTCGCCGTGAATATTGTAGAGGGCAGGGGCTGGTTGATTCAGGCGGATCAATCGTTGGAGTCCTGCATTTCGTGAAGCGATCTTGCTGGATTACAGAAAATTCAGGAAAATTCGCTCAGGTTGATTACTGCTCATGGCGAGACCAAAGAAGGAACGGAGGTCTCAATGATTCGTATATTGCCGTTAACCATCGCGGAACGTCTCGACTTCTATCATCAGGATCACCTGTTGACGGGCTGGGATGATCTCACTCCAGATCAGCAGGCGGCGTTTGCAGCCGAACTGGAGACTGTTGACTTTGATCAACTGATGGATCTCCTGGCGCAGCAGAAATCGCACCACTCCGCAGAGGACGAAACTCCCGCGCAGCGTGCTTATCGCGCCCAGCCCCCGAGTTCGCTCGTGCGTTTGCCGCGGACGGCTGCCGAACAGGCGGAGTGGAAGACTGCCGAGCAGCGTGGCGAAGATCTGTTGCGCGCTGGGAAAGTCGGGGCGATCCTCGTTGCAGGAGGGCAGGGGACACGGCTGGGGTATGATCATCCGAAGGGGATGTATCCGCTGGGGCCTGTGTCCGACGCTCCGTTGTTTCAGTTGCTCTGCGAGCAACTGCTGGCGCGGGCCCGGCGTGCGGGGCATACGATCCCCTACTACATCATGACGAGCGATGCGACGCACGACGAAACGGTGGCGTTCTTCCAGAAGCATCGATTCTTCGGGTTGCCCAAAGCGGACGTTTATTTCTTCCAGCAGGGAAATATGCCGGCTGCAGACGCTCAGTCGGGGCAGTTGTTGTTGTCGGATGCCGGCCAGTTAGCGATGAGTCCCGATGGTCACGGTGGACTGTTGCAGGCTCTGTCGTCCTCGGGAATGCTCGAGAACATGCAGGATCGAGGGGTCGAGTACCTCTATTACCACCAAGTCGATAATCCACTGGCGATTGTTTGTGATCCAGCGTATCTGGGGTGGCACGACTTGTCGGGGGCGGAAGTCTCAACGAAGGTGATTGCCAAGCGGTCGGCAGCGGAAAAGATGGGGATCGCGGTCGATGTCGATGGCGTGACGCAGATCATTGAATACAGCGATTTGCCGGACGAGGTCGCTCAGCGGAAGACCGCCAGCGGCGATCTTGAGTTGTGGGCTGGCAGCACTGCCATCCATGTTTTCAGCCGGGAATTTCTTGAGCGGCTGGCGCATGGCAGGTGGCAGTTGCCGTTCCATATCGCTCACAAAGCCGTACCCTCTTATGTGCCGGGTGAGGGGCTTAAGACACCCGAAAAGCCGAATGCCTACAAGTTCGAGCGATTCATTTTTGACATTCTGCCGCAGGCCAGCAAGGCGCTGATCGTGGAAGCGGACCGAACCCGCGAATTCAACCCGCTGAAGAATGCTGACGGGGTTCACTCGCCGGATGATGTCCGACGAAGTCTCGTGAATTTGCACCTCGGGTGGGCGGAAGAAGCCGGTTGGGAGATTCCCGATGCGACGCCGGTCGAGATCAGTTCGCTGGTCGCCTTGGATGCGGCGGAATTCGCAGAGCAGGTCGGACAACAGGTTCAGCCGGAGAAAACCGATCGCGGTTGGATTTGGTCGTAGTGAAGGCTACAAAAAGAAGACGGCCGAGGCGGCCATCCTACAGGTTATCGCGATTCCACCGGCACCAGATCGTCCGCGCGGAGGCGATTTCACATCAACCTCGGTTGACGAATCATCCTGGTTCTTTCTAGTCTGGATGAATCGCGGCCCGTCGGGGCCGTTGCGGATCTGGTTTGGAGCCAATTCTTCAAGCCGGTCCGCGAATGTCGTCAGTGGCAGCAATTCGAGTTCTTTGATCCCGGCCAGTTGTCGTATCTTGCATCCTGACAACAACTCGCCGTTCCGATCACACATATAATTTCTATTCATGGTGCCGTGGCCTTAACGGGCGACTGCGCTGGCGAACGTCTATTCATCATCATTGACCTGCACTGTTTCGAGGGGAGCCTGATCCGTGTCTGAAGGCGAACTGATTATCGGAAACTGCAAGCTGACGACGTGCCTTTCCACGGGCAGTCAGACTCAGATCTGGGAAGTTGTCGAGCAGGGTTCCAACGAAAAATACGCGATGAAGCTGTTGCTTCCCGAAGCGTTCAAAGATCCAATCCAGAAAGCCTCGTTGAAGTTTGAGGCGAAGGTGCTGGCGACCTTGGATCATCCGAACGTCGTGAAGTTCAAGAGCGTCGTCTTCGACAAGAAGAACGGTTTCCTGTTGATGGAGCTCTTCCGGGCCCCGAACCTGAAATCGCAGATGCAGACTGATCTGCTGGGCGTCCACGTCAGACTGAAGCGACTGGTGGAGCAAGTCTCGGCGGCCATGCAGCACATTCACGACAAGGGCTGGCTGCACAAGGATTTGAAGCCCGATAATATTCTGTTCAGCAAAGCGGCCGAATTGCGGGTCATCGACTTTTCGCTCGCTGCGAAGCCCGTCAGCGGGATCGCGGCCCTGTTGCCAAGCCGCAAGAAGTTGATCCAGGGAACGCGGACCTACATGGCTCCCGAGCAGATCAAGTGTCTGCACTTGGGGCCGGGGACCGACATCTACAACTTCGGGATCACTCTGTTCGAACTCCTGACGGGCCGCACGCCGTTTGCGGGATTCACTCCCAACGATTTGTTGAAGAAGCATTTGTCCGAGCCCGCGCCGGCACCTTCCAATTTCAACACCAACGTGACACCAGAAATGGACCGGGTGGTGTTGAAAATGTTGGCGAAGAAGCCGGAAAAACGACAGAAGAACTTCAACGAATTGCTCGCTGAGATTCGCAATGTGACGTTCTTCAAAGAGCCTCCTGAAAAGATCATGGAGCAGCGGGTTACGGATAAGGAGAATGAGGGTCTCAAGGAGGCGGCGCTCAATGAGCGTCGTGACAGCCGATCCGATGCGAAGCGCGCAGAAATCGCCAAAGCCGCAGCCGCGGAGGGGGGTACTGCGCCCCCTGCCGCCCCTGCACCGGCTGCTCCGAAACCGATTCAGATTCCGGCCGCCGCGGTAGCTCCACTGGTTGCTGTTCCGCCCCCAGCGCCAGTTCCCGCCGGTGCTGCACCGCCACGTCCGGGGCCAGTGCCGCCTGGGGCGCCTCCGGGAAGACCGCCGCAATCGATTCCCGTCGGGATGCCACCACCGCGACCTGGAATGCCGCCCGGCATGCTACCGCCCGGCGCTCCACCGGGGGCTCGACCGCCCATGCCGGTGCCACCAGGACAGCCTCCTCGACCGGGGCTGCCGCCAGGAATGCCCCCCGGTGCCATGCCGGTTCGTCCGGGACCTCCGCCGCCAGGGGCGCCACGCCCGCCGGGAGCTCCGGTTCCCCCCGGTGCGATGCCTCCGGGCATGCCGCCTCGTCCGGGTGTACCGGGAGTTGCAGCGGGACCGGGTGGTCCGCCACGTCCGATGGCTCCGCCGGGTGCACCTCCGCCTCGTCCAGGTGGCCCTGGAATGCCACCCGGGGGAGGACCGCCGCGCCCACCAATGCCCCCGGGACAACCGCCGCGCCCAGGAGTCCCCCCGCCTCCGGGAGCCCGGCCACCCGGACCCGTGCCGCCGGGAGGAGGCCCTCGTCCGCCCGCACCACCGCCGCGACCCGCACCTCCCGCGCCGCCTCCGGCAGGTGGTAATGACGTCAATTTGGATGATTTTAATATTGCGTGAAGGCTGCTTTGATCAGTTGTGACAAAGTTCCCAGTTGATTCCTGTAATCTGATCGCTTGTGATGAACAGCGACAATTTGGGAAACGAAATCTCGGCCTCGGTAACGCCGTGAGGGGCTGGAATTGGTGACGCGGGATTGGTAAGTTATTGATTGCCTGCTGGACCTCGACAAACCTGTTGAGTCTAGGTCTGCTGGTAAGACTGCAGAATATGTCATTCGGCAGTCGGAATGCTGATTCTGGCGGGTGGAGAGTTTACCGCTCACAGATCGGTAAGACCTGAAATCAAGGCGGAATTGTCCGTCATAGATGACTCCAGCATGTCACGTTTTCGTCAATAGATGCTATCGGTGTTCCTGCTCGAACTGATGCATCGCAGAAGACGTGCCTCCACAGGCCGTGCCGAGACCATTCGATGCCTCCGAAGCCCAGTGCCGACTCCTTTCTCTCAGCCGTGCGCCAAAGCGGGCTGGTCGAAGAAGGTCAGCTTAAGAAGTTCTGGCAGAACTTCGAAGAGGCAGGTAAGGACAAGCAGGATACCGAGCAGATTGTCAGCGAACTGGTCGGCAATAATCTGCTCAGCAAGTGGCAGATTGACAAGTTGCTGCAGGGGAAGCACAAGGGATTTTTCCTCGGCAAGTACAAGCTGATTTCATTGCTGGGCAGCGGCGGCATGAGCGCCGTCTATCTCGCCGAGCATACGCTGATGCGGCGGCGCGTGGCGATCAAGGTGCTGCCGCAGTCGCGGATCGAGGATTCTTCCTACCTGGAACGCTTCCACCGCGAAGCCCAGGCAGTGGCGTCGCTCGATCATCCCAACATCATGCGGGCATATGACGTCGACCAGGAAGGCAAAGTGCACTTCCTGGTGATGGAATACATTGAAGGACAAAGTCTCCTCGAACTGGTGGTCTCGAAGGGACCGCTGAATTATGTGCATTGTGCCGAATACATGCGGCAGTCGGCGGAAGGGCTCAGTCACGCGCACGAAGAGGGAATGATTCATCGCGATATCAAGCCGGGTAATATCCTGGTGGATAAACGCGGTGTCGTGAAGATCCTGGACATGGGCCTGGCCATGTTCTTTGATCCCTCGGGGAAGGATGACGAAGAGGCGTCGCTGACCATTCAGCACGATGAACGTGTTCTCGGGACGGCCGATTATCTGTCCCCCGAACAGGCCTTGAACAGTCATCAGGTGGATGTTCGAACCGATATCTACAGCCTGGGATGTACCTTCTACTTCATCCTGACGGCGCACCCGCCGTTTCCAGAAGGCTCGCTGGCCCAGCGCTTGTTGTACCACCAGACCAAGCAGCCGACCGCAGTGGAAAAAGAGCGTCCCGACGTTCCTTCGTCGCTGACGGCCATTCTTCGCAAGATGATGGAGAAGAAGCCGGAAGATCGTTATCAGACGGCGACGGAAGTCCAGGAAGCTCTGTCCAAATGGCTGGTCGAATTCGGTGATGCCGAGTGGCGCGAAAAGAATTCGATGCTCGTGGCCGCCAGCGGTAGCGGATCGGGAGTGCATGGCCGCGGGGCTCCGCCACCGACGGCTTTCGTTGTCCCGCCGACGGCTCGCCCCGTTGCGCCGCCAGCGCCTGTCGTTCCCACGGCCAGCCCTGTGGTGACAGCGCCCCCCGTTCCAGCACCTGCCGCCTGGCCCACAACGCCGGTGGCTGCCCCAGTGGCACCACAGTTTCCGCAAGTGATGCCGACCGTTGCTCGAGCCCAACCGGTCGCTCCGCCCGCGGCTCAGCCGGCCATGCCCGCGGCCCAGCCTGCTCCGGTGTCGGCTCCAGTGATGGCTCCGCCAGTTGCCGTGGCCACTGCACCGCAGCGAGAATCGCAATTTGGTGACTTTGGAAGTTTCGATCCTTCGGAATTCACCGTCACACACGAAACCAACACGGCCATCAAGCCCTCGTCTGCTTCCACGATCAAGCAATCGGCGAAGTACAAGGCGAACAAAGAAGCGTTCGAAAAACTGCTCAAGAACAAGTCGGCCCGGATGATCGCGGCGGGTGTCGTCGGCTTCGTGTTCCTGGTGCTGATGGTATCCTATTACTTGGGGAGTGGGGCACCCAAGAAGATCCCCAATAGGCGACGCGACAAGACGGTCGAACTCGTGGTGGGAGCAGGGAAACTCAAGTCGATCAGCGCGGCGTTGGATGCCTTGCGTGAAGGGGGCGCCATCAAGCCGGTCATCAAGGTGACTGGTCGCAAGGTCTATTCCGAGCCGTTGTCATTCGCCGACCTTCCGGCGGGAACTCGAATTTATGCCGACGATGAAGGAGGCCCCACAATTGCCGGGGCGCCTGGCCCGGAGCCGCTGTTGGATATTTCCAATGCCAAGGGCTTGAGCATCGAAGGTTTCAACCTGAATGCCGAGGGACGAGACATCGGCGTGCGGTTGTCTGGAAAATTGCCGCAGGTGGGTATTTCTCACTGTTTACTCACGGGCTTTGGAAAACAAGGCATTGTGTTGGCGGGTGCAGAAGGTGATACGACGAACCGCGTGTTGCTGGACAACGTGACATTCCGGCTCTCGAAACCGGCTGCGGTGGGGATCACAATCACCAAAGGTTCGTCACCGACACGGTTTGTCAGTATCGATAACTGCCGCTTGCTCGGGCCGATGGCCGACGGTGTGGTCATCGACACCGATTGCGAAGACGTCAAGTTAATGAAGACGATCTTCTACAAGGCTGATTGCGGAGTCCGCTTCCGCGGTGAGAAACTCACCCTGAAGGAATTCGGGCTCGCAAATAACACGTTCTACAAGTCGAAGCAGGCAATCGTGTTCGCCGCCATGCCGACCGCCAAGTCCGAGAAAATCGCCTTCTACAACAATCTATTTGATCAGATCGATGGCCCCGATTTTGTCATGGAAAAGGGCTACGTTCCCAGTGATTTTGCCGGCCTGATCGGCCAAAGCGGGAACAACTGGACCAGCAAACCCATGCTGGATCCAAACCTCGTCATTTTTGGCAATGGCGGCCAGGCCGCGGTGAAGTTTCAGTTTGCCAGTGAAGAACCCGATGGTCTAGGTTTCCTGTCCCCTACGACGACGAGCCCCCAACGTGACGCCCCGGCGATCGGCTTTGCCGAGCCCTATATCGGCGCCGTAGGCCCGTAGCGATTCATGCCAGACCCCCGAGCGCCAAAGCATGCCAGACAATGCTGTCCGGAATCGGTGCGCCGGACAGGACTAACCGGCCTACGTTCCAGTTCTTCTCGCTGTTGCGGTGTAACCGATTGCTGTTGAAAGAGTTAAGATTTTTGCTGTACGGAACAAGCAGTCGCAATGAGCCTGGAATTTCGAGTTCCGCTCCTGAAGCTTCCGTAAGCTCTTGCTTCTGCAAGTGTTAACATTCTGGTGTCAGTCATAACCTGCGGTTGTTGTTGAATCAATGATTGTTGATGTGAGTGTCTGGCAGCGGCTAACTGATTAGAAACCCGTTACTTATGGTGTACACCTTGTGACTGGTTCCTGCCCTGCATACTATTAAATGAGACTCTGATTTCGATCTCCCCGACGAATGTGAGTCTGCTGCCTGACGGATGACGTGGGTTTGCGGAACAAGAGAGTTTGTTTCACAGGCACGTCGAACAGATGCGTCAGGCAGGCAATTCCGGCCCCTCAGGAGGCGTGGCTGGATTTCTCCGCGAAATTGCTTGATGGGTGTGAGTGCGCCTATTAAGTCCCACCAGAGGTGATTGCAACATGTCATCCCGCTCCTCAGTACCGTTCAATCCCGCTGTTCATCATGCGCGCGAACAGTCCGGTCAAGGAGCAGCTCGCGTGGTGACGAAGCCAGCGGTGGCGTATCGGCAGCGTGCGAATCGCAGTGGCGGTAGCGCACCCTACAATGCGCCGGAAGTCTGGCACGAACCACACGGTCAGGGAGACTTACGAATTGCGATTCAACCCGCCGGAATCGACTATATTCACCCCGTGACGGAAGCCGAAGTCCGTGCCCGGTTGGCTCAACTGCCGAGGCAATACACGCGCGATCTGGAAGTCGTCCAGTTTAGTCGGATGACTCGCAAGCGACGGACATTTCCCTGCTATGGCATGCAATGGGGGCAGTCGGTCTACCTGTATCCGATCGAAAGCAATTTAGTAGAGCTCTATTCAGTGCCGCCAAAGCCTGCGCAACAGATCGAAGCGCGGATGTTCGGAGCGACGTGGACTCAGTGCGACGGTTATTGGACTCTTACGTGGACTGCTGAATCGATCAAGGACTTCTATTTAAATAATGTCCTGATTCATGAAGTCGGTCATCTGAATGATCCGCGCAACACGACCTACCGCGAACGCGAACGCTTCGCAAACTGGTTCGCGATCGAGTACGGTTATCGAGCGGCTCGCGGCCGCAAGTAGCCGATCTGAAGTAGGATGAACACTAGTGCCCATCCTACGGCCGCAAACGCCTTACTTACTCTCCGCCGCGGCGCCGGCTTTGACGGGCATCGGCAGCGGTGGCAGCAATGTGCCGTCCTTTTCGAGGATCTTGCGGATCTTTTGCACCGCGGCATTAATATGCATCGGCGTACCGCGGGCGTCGAAGACTTCCAGCTTGCGATTCGTCAGCGACTTGATATAGAACCACGCCAGCTCGCGAACCGCCAGGCGGTCGTGCTCGAGCCAGTCGACGAGTTGTTCTGAAGTCTGCTTGCTCCGCGCATCTTGTTCCTGATAGCCCCAGATCAAGCGATAGACAACGTCGACTTCCTGCGGATAGAACTTAGCAGCGATCGCTTCCTTCAGCTTCACTCGATTGTCAGGCTCCAGATCAACCCAGGTACGTAAACATTTAATCGCTTCGACGCGCGATTCGTGATGCTCATTCCGGTCCAGCACTTCCAGCATCATTTCATAATCGCCGATCAGCCCCAGGCACGAGACGGCCACTCGTGAGAGAGCGTAAACGCGGCTGTCCACTAAACCAAGTAACGCGTCGTGTGCCGAAGATTCATCGGCTTTGAACTCATCTGCGAAGAGTCGGGCATTCTTCTGAGCAATCGTCGACAAGCGACGGTCCCAGTTGGGCAGGTCCTTGGAGTTCGCTGTTTCGGCATTAGGGTTATGAGGATCGGCGGCCAGTACCAGGCTGTCCGGGGCGGTCAAAGTCTGCTCCTGGCCTTCACTGTTGGTGACTTTGACGGAGCCGTTCCACACATACAAACTCCCGTGCCAGCCATGCCCCTGAAAATCTTCATCAAGCTGGCGTGGTTCGCGTGGAATGACTTCGATTCCGCAACGGGTCGTCGGATCGGCCAATTCCAGGCGCCAGGTGGAACCTTGGACGGAGAGCAGCATTTTCGCCGGCGCTGTGGGGGCACCGCCTGCGGCGTCAGTCGTTTCGGCTGGCTGCAGGATGATTCGTCCGCGAAGCAGATTGATGCCCATCGGCAAGTCTTTCATCGGATCTGTCACACCGACGATGGCGGGACCCATGACGGTCAAACGGTGCTTTTCGCGACCCATCTGAATTTGCGCATCGAAAGGTTCCGGTACTGCCAGGGCGTCATCCGCGAACACGTGCGACCGATGCGGCAGTTGGTACCAGCCGGCTCGATCTGCGTCATAGTGCAGGACGATGCCATCCGGGCTGACGTACTGGGCCGGATTGCTGCGCACGGCGGGCGCCGCTTCCGGCGCAGGTGCTTCGGGCTTGGTGACGGACGGTTTGGTCTGGGCTTTGGTTTTCGTAGCAGTCGTATCGGCCTTGGCGACAGCCGTTCCGGGGGCCTGGAAGGGGGATGGTTCCTCTTCTGGCGCCGGAGTGGCAGGCTTCGTGGCCGGAGTCGGCTTGGTTGCTGGAACGAGATCATCGGCATCAGCCGGAGGGGGCGGATCAACGGAGGGCTTGGCGGCCTTGGGGTTATTGACGGCGGCGACCTGTTCTCCGGGAGCTTCGGGGGCAGTCTTTTCAGGCATCTCGGCCGGATTTTCGGCAACCGGTTGCTCAGGTGCCGGGACTTGATTTGCGGGCGCTCCTTCTTTCGCAGGAACCGCTGAAGGATCCGCGACCTTGGCCGCCCCGTTACCGTTGGCAGCGGCGACTTGAGCCGGCGCGACGGGTGCTTTGCCACCCAGGATGCTTCTGACCATCTCCTGATCTCGGAACAGGACGCCCAGCCAGACAATCACCAGCAGGGCGATGGCCAGCGGCAGAGCTCGCTTCCACAACGGCGGGGCTCGTAGATAGTCGGGAATGGTCCGATCAAACGGTTCTTCGGCCCGTCGCTCGGCGAGAGGTTCGTCTAACGGAGGGGCCGCGGGAGTTGTTGGAGGCAAACGTGATCCTGCGACCGGTTTGACAGCGGGAGCGAGACCAGCCACGGGGACAGCGGGCGCCACGGGCTTCATGGCCACAGTGGCACTCTGCCCCGCAATTGTCGTGGCGACTGGGGCTGGTGCCGTGGTTTTGGCCGCTTCGCCGAGCGCATACATGCGCTCGCGACTGAGGGGGCCGATGTCGACCGGCTCGCCGAGGACCAGCGTGAGAATCTGATGTGACGCCGCCACTTCGGCCAGATGGACGTCCGATTCCAGGCAGATCCGTTCGAGGTCGGTGACCCCTTCGGGCGACAGCGTGTTATCCAGGTATTCGGCGACCAGATTCGCATCCAGATCGCAGCCGGGTCCGCTGACCACCGGAGCGGTGAGCCGCCGTTTGCGAATGACGTCGCGGATCTTCGAGACCAGCTCCGAGGCCATCTCGCTTTCCTGGATCTTGGCCCCGAGTTCCTTGGCCTGGCTGGGTTCGAGCAGATCGTCGAGGTAGGCGAGTAGAGTGCGTAATGTTAATCGCATGATTTTATTCCAAACTGAATCGTGGCGCACACGTGGCTGACGCGATAAAAATGCCGGGATACAGACGCTGGCAGCGTCTGCCACGGGGGCCTTACCATTAATAGTGGGATTTCAAGCGCGATTCCGTGCAACAAAATCGACAGCGTGACAGAAATCCGCGGGAATCCACCCTACAGCACCAGCATCGCATCGCCGTAACTGTAGAAACGGTAATGCTCTGAGATCGCTTCAGCGTACGCTTCCAGCAATCGCTCGCGGCCCGCAAATGCCGACAGCAGGACCAGCAAGGTCGACTTGGGGAGATGGAAGTTGGTGAGAATCACATCCACGGTGCGGAATTGATAGGGGGGCTGAATGAAGAGTTGAGTGTCACCGGAAAAGCCTCCCAACTGTCCTGTCCGGCTGGCCGTTTCCAGAGATCGGACCGAGGTAGTTCCGACGGCGACGATGCGGCCACCGATCGCGCGTGTCTGTTGGATGCGTTCGACGGTGGCCGCCGGAACTTCACACCACTCCGAATGCATCACATGGTCGGACAGTCGCTCGACGGAGATCGGGCGAAAGGTGCCCAGCCCGACGTGCAGCGTCACATAAGCGTCGTGGATTCCCCGCTCGCGACAGGCGGCTAAAAGTTCGGGAGTGAAGTGCAATCCCGCAGTCGGGGCGGCGACGGAACCCGGATGCCGCGCGTGCAACGTTTGATATCGCTCGCGGTCTGTCGCGGTTGCCGTATCACGTTCCATGTAAGGGGGAAGTGGCACCTGCCCGAACCTTCCGAGGAGTTCGACGTGCGTACCAGACAAATTGGGTTCCATCAGCCAGCCACCGTCCGGCAGCTTTTCTATTAGAGCTAGCCGCAACTCGGAGGGAAAAGCCGAATCCGTGGTCCCTGGGTTCGTCACTGGGACGACCAGCCGTTCGCCCGCAACCAGTTTACCGCGGGTCTGGCCAATAATTTCCCAGGTACCAGGCCGGGGAGATTTCAGAAACAGACCCTCCCAGCGGCCACCGGTCGCCTCGCGCTGGCCGACCAGACGAGCAGGGAGAACTCGCGTGTCGTTTAAGACGAGGAGATCTTTGGGCTGCAAAAGTTGGGGCAGGTCTGCAATCGTGCGGTGTTCGATCTGCCCGCTATTACGGTACATCACCAGCAGCCGCGCCGCTTCACGGCGCGCGGGGGGCTCGCGGGCAATCAGCTCATCGGGCAGGTGGTAATCGTAAAGGTCCAGTTCGCTCATGCGGGGCATTTTTGCAGAATGGCGTTGTCCTGCAAAGCATACTGTCGATGGCGCCCCACAGGTCCCATGAATTTGGATGGGGTGTAACGATATTACAAAAGATTAGCCACAGAAGAACACAGAAGAAACACAGAATTCATAGCATTTGAATTGCTCTCTTTCTGTGTTCTTCTATGGCTAATCCTCGTAGCCGGGGCCCCTCACTCACAAAGAAATAGAAAGGCCCCCTGAGAGCCTAGATTCCAGAGGGCCTTCCCGCGTCTAGTCGCCTGACGAATCAGGTGACGTCGACCGTCTTCGTGGCGACATTACTGGCCAGGTGGGTCTCGTCCGTCACTTGAATGGTGACGATCCGTGCTCCGCCGTGCCGGTTCGTGCCTCTAAAGATGATATTTTGCAGGACCGTACGCACGCGTTCGATCGTCGCGTTCGAATTGAGTTCGATCTGCAACGGAGCTCCATTGAGACCGCCGGTGTACGTTCCGACGACCACCCTCCCGACTCGCAAGTCGCCGCGATGGATATTCACCCGGCCGCGGTTGGCTCCGCCACGCAGGAAGGTCAGTTGATCCCGCGCACCCGGGGCCGAACCGTCACCATTCAGAATGGCGACCCGGATGTTTCCGCCGCCGAAGTTCGTCGAATCGGCGTCGGTGACGGTCGCGCCAGGATCCAGGACCAGCTTGCGATGACCCTTGACCGTGCGGTGGCCGGCAGTGGTCGTGACGACAGGCGCTTCACCTTGCGGATTGACCGTCAGATTGACCGTCGCCGTGTTGCCGTTGACCGTCCCATCATTGGCATGATAGGTGAAGCTATCACTACCATTGAAATCCGGAGCCGGTGTGTAAGTAAACGATCCATCCGGATTGAGCGTCACGGTACCGTGTGTCGGCAGCGACACAATGGTCGCCGTCAGTGCGTCACCGTCAACGTCGGTGTCGTTCACCAGGACTCCTTGCCCGGCCGCGATCGTCAACACGTTGTCTTCATTGACCGTGTAGGTATCGTTCGCCGAGACCGGCGCGGTATTGGCCGGTGCGTTGACCTGAATGGTCACCGTGACAGGTCCACTGTTGGTCGTGCCGTCATTCGCCCGATAGGTGAAACTGTCACCACCAGTGTAGCCGGCCGTCGGGGTGTAGGTGAACGAACCGTTGCTGTTCAGAGCCAATGTGCCGTGTGTGGGATTCGTCACGGTGGTTGCCGTCAGCGTATCACCGTCGACATCGGTGTCGTTGGTAAGCACACCCGCTGCTGGCACTGTCAACGCCACACCCTGCGTCGTGCTGTAGGTATCACTCGCTCCCACTGGGGCGTCATTGGCCGCGGTGACCGTCAAGTTGACCGTCGCGGTATTGCCGTTGGCTGTGCCATCATTCGCGTGATAAGTGAAACTATCTGTTCCGTTGTAGTTCGCGGCCGGTGTGTAGGTAAACGAGCCATCCGGATTGAGCGTCAACGCGCCATGTTGCGGCAGCGAGACCACTCCGGCGGTTAAGGCACTCCCCTCAATATCGGTGTCATTCGACAGCACACCACCTGCTGCCGGTATCGTCAAGACTCCATCTTCAGCGACCGTGTAGGCATCGTTAGACGAGACGGGCACATCATTCACGGCGTTGATCGTCAGGTTGACGGTGGCCGTGTTCCCGTTGGTCGTCCCGTCATTCGCATGATAGGTAAAGCTGTCGGCCCCATTGTAATTCGCGGCCGGTGTGTAGGTGAACGAGCCATCCGAATTGAGCGTCAAGCTTCCATGCTGTGGCAACGCGACGACGCTCGCCATCAGGGGGTCACTATCCGCGTCAGTATCATTCGAGAGCACGCCAGCGGCACTGTTGACAGTCAGGACTCCGTCTTCGCCAATGCTATACGTGTCGTTCGTCGAAACCGGGGCCGTATTGGAAGCGTCGACCTGGATCGTCACCGTGACGGGGCCACTGTTGGTCGTACCGTCATTCGCCTGATAGGTGAAAGTATCAGTACCGGTAAAGCCACCAGTGGGCGTGTAGGTGAAACCACCATTGCTGCTCAGGTTTAGCGTGCCGTGAGCGGGGTTCGTGACTGTTGTTGCCGTCAGCGTGTCGCCGTCGACGTCGGTGTCGTTGGTCAGGACGCCATTGGCGGGAATCGTCAGCGTCGCACCGGACAAGGTACTGTAGGTGTCATTGGCTCCGACAGGCGCATCATTCACCGGATTGATTGTGATTTGCACCGTGCCCACATTACTGTTGGCTGTGCCGTCGGTGGCGCGATAGCTGAAGGTGTCGGTTCCGTGAAAATTCGCGTTCGGTGTGTAAGTGAACGAGCCGTCCGAATTCAATGCCAGTGTGCCGTGGATCGGCAGCGTGACGATACCGGCAGTCAGCGTGTCTCCGTCCGCATCGGTATCGTTCGTTAAGACGCCACCCGCGGCCGGCACCGTCAGCGTTCCATCTTCATTGACGCCGTAGACGTCGTTGAAAGCCACCGGCGCGCTGTTGACGGCATTGACGTGCAAGGTCACCGTGATCGGATTACTGTTGGCCGAGCCGTCATTCGCCTGGTAGGTAAACGTATCGGTCCCGTTGAACCCGGCCGTCGGCGTGTAAGTGAACGATCCGTTCGGATTCAAATTGAGTGTCCCGTGCGACACATTGCTGACCAGGACGGCCGTCATGGGATTGCCTTCCGCGTCCGTGTCATTGGACAGCACGCCACTGCCGCCAACAGTCAGGGTACCCCCTTCGTCGACATCGTAGGCATCGCTGCCGCCGATGGGCGCATCGTTCACGGCAGCGATATTCAGCGTCACCGTGGCGACATTGCTATTGGACGTCCCGTCACTCGCTTGATAAGTGAAGCTGTCCGTTCCGTTGTAGTTGGAGTTCGGCGTGTAGGTAAATGTCCCGTTCGGGTTGAGCAGGACAGTACCGTGAGTGGGACTGCTGATCAACGTCGCGCTCAGGGGGTCATTTTCCGGATCACTGTCGTTGAACAACACACCGTTCGCCAGATTCGTCGTCAGCATGACGTCTTCGTTCAAATTGTAAGTATCGTTTTGCGCTGTCGGCGCACCATTGGCGACGCCCGCAATGGTGATCGTCACCGTTGCGACGTTGCTGTTGAGGGTGCCGTCGCTATCACGATAGGTGAAGGTGTCGGTACCAGTGAAACCGGCCGTCGGTGTGTAGGTAAACGAACCATTGGGATTGAGCGTGACCGATCCATGCGACGGGTTGGCGACAACGGTTGCGGTCAGCGGATCACTATCCGGATCGCTATCGTTCGCCAGTACGCCGGTCGCTGCGGGAACAACCAGCGCGGTACTGGTCGCGGTGGTGTAGCTGTCATTGATCGCCACCGGGGCATCGTTGACGCCGGCGACGGTAATCGACACGGTTGCGACGTTACTCAAGGACAACCCGTCCGAGGCTTGATACGTGAACGAATCGGGTCCGCTGTAGTTGGGATCGGGCGTGTAATTGAACATTCCCGTGGGCAGGAAAACCAACGTGCCATGTTGCGGTGGAGTGACCAGCACTGCGGTCAGCAGGTTGCCGTCGGGATCAGTGTCATTGGCGAGGACGCCCCCTACCGCGACGTTGAGCAGGGTATCTTCAGTGGCATTAAAGGTGTCATTATTGGCCACCGGAGGCTGGTTTCCGGCGTTCCCGATATTTGGATCGACGATAATCGTGACCGTTGCGGTATTGCTTTGAGACAACAGGTCCGTGGCCTGATAGGTGAACGTGTCAGTTCCGATGAAGCCGGCATCCGGCGTGTAAGTAAACTGCCCCGTCGGCAACAGCAGCAGCGTCCCATGCGTCGGACCGGTCACCTGCGTGGCCAGCAGGATATTGCCGTCGGCGTCGGTATCGTTGGACAGGACACCTGGCAACGAAACATTCAGCAGCGAATCCTGATTGACGTGGAAGGTGTCATTCACCGCAACCGGAGTGTGATTGCCTCCCGGACCCACTGGAACGACCGTAATCGTCGCGGTCGCGATATTGCTCAGCGAGTTCAGATCGTTGGCCTGGTAGGTAAATGTATCGGTGCCGGTAAAGTTTGGATTGGGCGTATAGATGAAGGTCCCCGTCGGCAGGAAAGTCAGAACTCCGTGTTGCGGCGAGGCAACCAGATTCGCCGTCAGCAAGAGACTGTCGGCGTCGGTGTCATTCGCCAGAACGCCATCCAACTGAGTCCCCAGCGAGAGATTCAGGATGGAATTCTCGGCGACTACGAAGTTGTCATCATTCGCGACAGGGGGTGCGCCGCCGAGGCCGACGTTGAGATTCACCAAAGTCGGCAGGCCGGGCAACAGGCCATCTGTCGGGATGTACGAGAAGACGTCCGGACCGATATAGCCCGTTTGCGGCGTGTAGACGAAGAACCCGTCGGACCCGAGATCAACTGTCCCATGCAGCGGACCGACAACCAACTGGGCATGGAGGATATCACCAGTATTGGGATCCGTGTCATTCGCCAGCACACTGACGGCGGCGCTGATGGGGGTACTCGCGAGGACGCTGTAATTGTCGACCAAACCGACTGGCGGAAGGTTCAAGCCGAGCAGATTCGTGAGCAACGAACGATCTTCCAGCGACTCCAGTCCGCGGCTGATTCGCGGCGCAGAACTGGGTTTACGTCGAGCGGGAGATGTTGACCAAAAGGACCGGGTGGAGAAACGACGAAGGACCGTAGGTAACCATTGAACGTACATAATCTAGGCTCCAAACAAACAACGATGAACGACGCACGGTGAGGGTGGCCCGCGAATCGAACGTTTGCGAAGTAGTGGTGGCCCGACAGAAAAAGAGCGATCGGCCCGAAATGATGGCCCGACGAGACGTACCTGATGGCCCACAAGAAGTGCGAATTGGCCCAAAGGAGGAACTACGATTGGCCCGTAGTACACGTGGTACATTCCGAATAATTAGCACCGTCGACATGGAAGTCTAGGGGGGGAAATTGCGTTTTTTTCAGATTCTCTCAAGTCGCCCGATCTTCACTGAAAACACATCTCTGTGGATTGGATCTAATTGTCCATACTACTTTGTGTACAAGATGTTGCGGAAACTCATCGGAAGCGGCGAGGAGTTGGATGGTCGTCGATCAACGTGGTTGATGAGATGCCAATAGTGCCATTGAGACCTAGCAGCCAACCTCGACGCGGACGGCCGTGAAAAAAGAGTGTTCAGATGTGATGAACGGCGTGAAATCGCCGCAGGGTTAGGCTTCAAGCCCGTCATTTAATAATTAGGGAATCGGGAGTGTCATTCCTCGATCCCGGAGGGATCACAGAGAGTAGCCGGTGGTTGAGCGCAGCGACACCACCGGAAGCGAGAAGTGATAGAAAGCCGACCCTGGAGGGGTCGCAGAAACGCTGATCTGCGACCCCTCCAGGGTCGAATACACGCGTTGACCGATTCGTCCGGTGGTGTCGCTGCGCTCAACCACCGGCTACTCTCTTTAATCCCTCCGGGATAAATGCAAATCAATTCGCCGCCGGCGTGATCAGCATCTCAGGCTTATCCAATACCAGCAAATGCCCGTGGTCAGCGGTGACGATCATCAGCGTCTCGTCCCAGTTGCTGTGTTGTTCGACCCAGTCGGTGATCACCTTCACGGCGGCGTCGCCGCTCTTGACGGCTCCGATGGAATTGTCGAGGTTGTCGTCGTGATTCGCCCAGTCGACGTCACCCGCCTCAACCATCAGCCAGAATTTTTGATTGGGCCGGGCGATCGCTGTGATTCCCGCTCGGGTCATTTCGGCCAGGTTGGGGTTTTCAGTGAGGTCCGCAGGAGTGTAGGACTCAGCCTTGTTGAGGCGTCCCATGGCCGGTTGAAAATCACCGTCGGCAGTGGCGAACGGCAGGTGCCCCTTTTCTTTTCCGATTCCATAAAAACCTAACAGGCGGTGCTTACCTTCTGCAGCTTTGGCCGCAGCCTCTTGCAGTCGTGTGGCACCACGGACATTCGGCTCGCGCGCGGCGACGACGTACTTTCCACCGTGGGCGATGTCGACCGCCTTCTGGTCTGCGGTCGTCAGATAGATGTTCCCGGGAACGAAATTGTCCCCCTGCGGTTTCTTGATCAACTCGACATGACCGAAGCCACCGCCGATTAAGACATCCAATCCTGGCAGTGGCGTCACGGGGTGTGCAATCGACTTCAAGCCGAGTTGATCGCGGGTCAGATCCTGGTAATCGTCGCGCTCCACATTATGAGCATAGGCGGCTGCCGGAGTCGCGTGACTGATCGGCACGCTGGAAATGGCCCCCACCAGCCAACCCTGGGACTGCAGTCGATGGGCGATGGTTTCCACCGGCACACCGTTATGGTCCACGTTGACGCCACCATTAAAGGTCTTGATGCCGGCCGTCATACTGGTCGCGGAACTGGAAGAGTCTGTGTATGCGTGCATCGCCGGCGCCGTCGCGGGGAGCGAGATCAGATATTCCAGCGAGCTGGGTTTGTCCCACGGCGCGAAGCCGCCGCGCAACGGATCGTAGCCACCCAGCATCTTGCCACCCGGGTTCTTGACGGTCTGCTTGTCGACATCGACGTCTGTGCCTTCATTGTGGGGACTCGTGACCATGTAGCCGAATTGGGTGGTGCCCTTGGCGGTATAGTCGAGCCAGTGCAAACCTGTGCCACGGCCTTCGGTGTATTTGACCTGTTGAGTCGCTTGGGTGGCAGCAGCTCGCGTGGTAGTCCAGTCCATGCCGTCGAAGATCACCAGAAAAATATGTTTCTTGCCGGCGGCCGCGGCGGCCAGTTGCAGGTCATAAAGATTAGTTTGATCGAAGTATTCCGCCTTGTCAGTGAGAGTTTTTTCCGGCAGGCGACCGTAGATTCGCTTGAGTTCCGCTTCACGGCGATAGGGGCTGTTCTCGCCGGTGTAGCTACTCAGATCGACGCGTGGGCCGGCTCCCTTGGTGCCGAACGTGCAAACCGGGATCAGTCGATTGGAATGCGAGCCCCATTGAGTGTATTTCTGCGGATCGATCCCCCAGTGTCCAAAGTCGGCCCGGCCTTGTTCGACAGCTTTCGTCTGGAGTTCGCGAATCCAGTCTCTGGCACTTAGGGTAGTGGCTGAAGTGGTGCAAAATACCAGGCAAACCAGGAGCGTTATCCGGAAAATGGTGCATTGCATCAGGAAAATCCTGTCTTCGGGCGAGGATGATTTTGATTCGGGCGGGGCAAACGGTATAGCCTAGCAGCGACCCAGATCCCAAGCCAGCAAGCGGGCTGAGCGATCTGGTAATTAACGTGCATTTCAAAGTCGACAGCGCCTGGGCGGGGTGACGAAATTCCAGTCCATGTGACGAATGGTGACTCTCCACTTCCCTCAGTTTGGCTGATCCTCTAACATCGACCCCATCAACCATCGTTTTCGTTGATCAAATCGGGGGATTGCCCCCATATTTCGTTTGTGTGACGTCCGCCGTCGGGCTGCGATGTCCTCGTTAAGCAGGGAGAAATGTGAAATGGCAGAGCAGAAGGCCACCAATGTGACGTGGCATGAACACAAGGTGTCCAAAGCCGAACGTCTGCAGTTGAAGGGTCACAAGGGGGCCGTCGTCTGGTTCACGGGACTGAGCGCCTGTGGCAAGAGCACCATTGCGAACGCACTCGATCACAAGCTGCACTTGGCTGGCAAGCACAGCGTGGTTCTGGACGGCGACAATATCCGCATGGGTCTCAATAAGAACCTGGGATTCTCCGCGGAAGACCGCGCCGAAAACATCCGCCGGATTGGCGAAGTTTCAAAATTGTTCGCTCAGTCGGGGACGATCGCCATCACCGCCTTCATTTCTCCCTACCGCGCCGATCGCGATGCCGTCCGGGCGTTGCTGGGCGAGGGTGAATTCATCGAAGTCTACGTCAACGCTTCGGTCGAAACGTGCGAAGCCCGCGACCCCAAGGGGCTGTACAAGAAGGCCCGCGCTGGCGAAATCAAGAATTTCACTGGCATTTCCGATCCGTACGAAGCTCCGGAGAAGGCCGAATTGGTTCTCGACGCCAACACCAAGGGCATCGAAGAGTTGACCAACGAAGTGTTGGCCTACTTGGAATCCAAGGGTGTGTTGAAGGCCTAAGTCAGGCTGGTTAGCTCACAATCGTTGTCTCTACAACCCGGTCAATTTTCTGGCCGGGTTGTTGCATATCATGTCGCCCGACTCCGTGAGGCGGGCGACGGCAGGAATTCAGCATGGCCGATACGCTTCCCACTCTTTCCAAAGACGCTGTCCGGCAAATCATCGCTCAATCGCTGACGCCCGGCGAATATCGCGACCAACGTGTATTGCTGATCATTCCGGATAACACGCGTACCGCCCCGTTGCCACTGTTGTTTGATGCCGTATTCCAGACGCTGCGTTCCACCGTCAAGCAGTTGGACGTCCTGGTCGCACTCGGGACTCATCCCCCGATGTCGGATGTGGCGATCTCTGAAATGTTGGGGATTACACCGAAAGAACGCGGTGGGCTGTTTGCCAACGTGCAATTCTTCAACCACGATTGGGACAATCCCGATGCACTGGTCCAAGTGGGCACGCTGACTAAGGCCGATACATTCGAGATCTCGAACGGCCTGATGGAAGAAGACGTCCCGGTGACGATCAACAAGCTCGTGAACGACTATGACACGCTGCTCGTGCTGGGCCCGGTTTTTCCGCATGAAGTCGTCGGATTCTCGGGCGGCAACAAGTATTTCTTTCCGGGAATTGCCGGGGCCGAGATCCTCAATTTCTTCCATTGGCTGGGGGCCTTGATCAGCAACGTCGGCATCATCGGGATCAAGCATACGCCGGTGCGGGCGGTCGTCGATCGTGCCGCAAAAATGATTCCCGCCACCCGCCGTTGCCTGGCATTTGTGGTGGCGAAGGACGGCAATCTGCACGGTTTGTTTTACGGAACTCCGGAAGCGGCGTGGAACGAGGCTTCTGATTTGTCCTCGCAGGTTCACATCCAATGGTGCGACAAGCCGTATCAACAGGTCCTGTCGTGTGCCCCCTTGATGTACGACGAACTATGGGTCGCCGGCAAATGCATGTATAAGCTGGAACCGGTCGTGGCTGATGGCGGCGAGCTGATTATTTTTGCCCCGCACCTCGCCCATATCTCGGTGACGCATGGCACATTGATTGAACAGATCGGTTATCACTGCCGGCCGTATTTCACCGAGCAGATGGCGAAATTCACGGAGTTTCCTCGTGGCGTACTGGCGCATTCCACTCACGTGCGAGGTGCCGGAACGTTCGAGAACGGCGTCGAGAACTGCCGTGTGAGGGTGACGCTGGCTTCGCAAATTCCGCCGGAAGTGTGCGAACGAATCAACCTGGGCTATCGCGATCCAGCGACGATCAACATCGAAGACTTTGCGAACCGCGAGGACGACGGCGTCCTCTTGGTTCGCAAAGCGGGTGAGATGTTGTACCGGTTGAAGCCCTAGTGTCGGGGACTCTCTTGGCCGCTATGCTCCTGCGACGACTGAATTCTTCAGCACGCCAAGGCCGGCGATTTCGACTTCGGTGACATCGCCCGGCTTGATGAAGATCGGCGGCTTGCGTGCCGCGCCGACTCCCGGGGGAGTTCCGGTGAAGATCACGTCGCCGGGTTCCAGGGTGATGAACTGTGAGAGGTGTGCGATCAGCTCGTCGACCTTGAAGATCAGCTCTTTGGTGCTGGAATTCTGCAGGGTTTCTCCATTCAGACGGAGTTGAATCTGCAACTGGTGGGGATCGGCAATTTCGTCGGTGGTGACGAGATAGGGGCCCATCGGAGCGAACGTGTCCGGGGTCTTGCCGATCAGCCACTGTCCGCCCGGTCGGCCGATTTGCCAATCGCGAGCGGAGATGTCGTTGCCGTTGGTGTAGCCGGCGACGTAGCTCAGGGCCTGGTCACGGGGAATATTCTTCCCGCGCTTGCCGATGACCACGACGAGTTCGGCTTCGTAATCCACTTTATGAGCGACACTTGGCAATTGAATGGGTGTTTCGGGGCCGATCACGGCGCTGGAAAACTTGCTGAAGCAGATCGGTTCGGTGGGGATTGGCTGACCACTTTCTTCGGCGTGGTCGCGGTAATTCAGGCCGATACAGATGACCTTACCGGGAACGGGAATCGGGGAGAGCAACCGGCCTTCGATGAATTTTCCAGCCTCTTGAGCCGTCTTGAGTGCCGCGGCAGCCCGGGTCAGACCGTCGGGCAGGGCGAGCAACGCCTTGGGGCAGGTGGGCAGGCTGGCATCGGCCGCGTGCAGATCGACATATTTTCCGGCCGCAGAGCTTGTCCCCACGCCAGTGACTTTTTTCCCGGATGCCGTTTCCAATGTTGCGAGCCGCACGATGGTGTTCCTCAATATCTGATGATTTGATGGCCGAACCGACAGTTTTGCGAGCTTACCAGTTGGCCGGATCGCATACCAGTTCAGCGGCGTCTCAACCGCAGTTTGAACTCGGATCAAACACTTTTGATGACGCCCAACAGACATCTTTAGGCGAGCCGGGCGGCGTAAGCCCCCGGATTCTTCGTCCTTCGTGTCCTTTGTGACCTTCTGTTCCAATATTGTTTTGAACAGAAGGTCACAAAGGACACGAAGAAAGGCAGAAGTTACTGTCTATCAGAGTTTCAGAACGATTGAATTCCGTTGAAATTACTGCGTCAAAGAAGAATCCGGGGGCTGACGCCGCCCGGCTCGCCTGGGCGACTTTGGGGTGTCGCTGAATTCGTAGAACCGGCGATCCGATATCAGTGTCCTTCTCTCGTCGCGACGTCGTACGTATCGCTGAGCGATCAACACCACAGGTGCATCCGGCGGACCAAGACTCTAAAATGGTGAAGCTGTTAAAGTCACTGACGTATTGAGACAGGAAACGCGAAATCATGGTCCGGGTTGCTGTGCTGGGAGCGTCGGGATATGCCGCGCTCGAATTGATCAAAATTCTGCTGCGGCATCCGCACGTTGAAATCACTGCCTTAACCAGCCGTCAGGACGGCTCACCGCCGATCCATCAAGTCCATCCCAGCCTGTACGGTCGCCTCCAGCTGAATTGTGAAGATCTCAACGCAAAACAGGTTTGCGAACGCGCCGATGCTGTATTTTGTGCTCTGCCACATGTCGCCAGCATGGCCGTCGTCCCCGATTTGCTGGCCGGAGGGACGCGCGTCGTCGATCTGAGTGCCGACTACCGCTTGCGAGATCCCGCGGTCTACGAAAAATGGTACGGCCATGTCCATACCGATGTGGAACGACTGAAAACCGCGGTTTATGGATTGCCGGAACTTGGCGCCGAACGGATTGTCACCGCGAATCTGATTGCCAATCCGGGGTGTTATACCAGTACGTCGATTCTCGCACTGGCGCCGCTGATTGCTCGTGGGCTGATTGAACCGACCGGGATTGTGGTCGATGCGAAGAGCGGAGTCAGCGGAGCAGGGCGGGCTCCGAAGCTCAATACTTTGTTCTCGGAATGCAACGAGAGTTTCAGCGCCTATGGAATTGGCACGCATCGTCATCAGCCGGAGATCGAGCAAATCCTGGGCGATGTCTCCGGTCAGAATGTCGAAGTGACCTTTACGCCGCATCTGGTGCCGATGGATCGAGGCATCCTGGCCACAATTTACCCGCGACTGACAGGACAGGCCACGCAGGGCGACTTACTTGCTGTCTATCGTGAGTTTTATGCCGGAAAGCCGTTCGTCCGGGTTTGCGATCATCTCCCCACGACGAAGGATTCGGCATTTACGAACTACTTCGATGTGACGGTGCGGATGAATCGGCAGCAGCCGGTGATTGTCGCGTGTCTGGATAACTTGATTAAAGGTGCGGCGGGAGTCGCCGTGCAGAATTTCAATTTGATGTATGGATTCCCGGAAACCACGGGGTTGTTGGTCTGAGATATAGCCTGACTCTCCAGAGTCGGGCGCTGGAGTTGAATACATTCGCCCGACTCTGGAGAGTCAGGCTACGGAGAGCGAGCTTCCCCCGTGTCGTCAGTGGGCAAAGTTTATCTGGTCGGAGCAGGCTCGGGGGACCCCGGGCTGATTACGGTTCGCGCTGTGGAATGCCTGAGGCGTGCGGATCTCGTCTTCTACGACGGGCTCGTTAATCCGCTGTTGCTCCGTTACACATCAGCGAGTGCCGAACGGACTTGCCGGGTCAATTCGATCGACGGACGGGCTTTGCCGCAAGATGAGATCAACCGGCATCTCGTGGAAGCGGCAATGTCGGGGAAGACGGTCGTCCGGCTCAAGGGAGGCGATCCCTATCTATTTGGACGAGGCACCGAAGAAGCGGCCGCCCTGGTCGCAGCGGGCATTCCCTATGAAGTGGTGCCAGGGGTTTCAGCGGCACTCGCCGCCAGTGTCTACGCGGGCATGTCGTTGACTCATCGTGAGATCTCTTCAGCCGTGGCACTGATTACGGGCCACGAAGACCCGACGAAGACGGAAAGCCATCTCGATTACGACGCTCTCTCGCACTTCCCCGGGACACTCGTGTTTTACATGGGGCTGCATCGCTTGGAAGTGATCACCAAGGCGTTGGTTCAAGCCGGCAAACCGGCAGAAACGCTGGCTGCGGTGATCAGTCGCGGCACATGGCCGCAACAGAGAACTGTCACCGGCACATTGGCCGACATTGCCGCACGCGTTCGCTCTGCAGAACTGCATGCACCTTCGCTGATTATTGTGGGGGAATGTGTCCGGCTGCGTGATTCCCTGCAGTGGTTCGAACAGCGGGCCCTGTTTGGTTTGCGGATCGGGATTACGCGGGCTGAGGGACAGGCGTTTGAGGTCATCGACCGAGTGGTGGAATTGGGTGGTGACCCGGTGATGCTGCCGACGATCGCCATTCTGCCGCCAGACGACTGGAGCGGAGTGGATGCCTGCCAGCGACATCTGGATGACTATGACTGGATCGTGTTTACCAGCGCGAATGGTGTCCGTCAGTTTTTCGATCGCCTGTGGTCCCAAGGAGGAGATGCCCGCCGTCTCGGCCGAGCAAAGCTGGCTGCGATTGGTTCCAGTACGGCTGCTGCGCTGGAAGAATTCCGTCTGCATGCCGATCTGGTTCCCGAATCATTCCGGGCGGAAGCACTTGCCGATGCTCTGAAACCGCTGGTCGTCGGGAAACGTGTCTTGTGGGCTCGAGCCAGCCGTGGGCGAGATGTCCTGCCGACCGAACTGCGTGCGGCTGGTGCGATCCTCGATGAGTTGGTCGTCTATCAGAACGTCGACGTCGAGGCCTTGCCGGCCTCTATATTGTCCGATATCGAACAAGGCAAGTTGCACTGGATTGGCCTGAGCAGCCCGTCGATCGCCCGTAACTTGGCGGATAAGTTGACTCCTGCCGCACGAGCACGCCTGGGTCAAGAAGTGAAGCTGGCGAGCATCAGCCCCGTCACGACAGCCGCCGCGCTGGAAGTCGGCTTGCCGATTTCTGCCGAGGCGAAGGTATTTACGTGGGAGGGGATTTTGGAGGCGATAGTTAGGGGTCGTGAAGCGACCTGTAGCCCGACTCTCTGAGTCGGGTCCGTTCGACGCCCCATACACCCGACTCAGAGAGTCGGGCTACGGATCGCGGAGCGATCAGTTCCACTCAGAGAGCTGCCGCCGCGCTTCGGCCAACTGGAATTCAATCGCCGTCGCATCACCCTTGGTGGCCGATTTCAAGCACGTCTCCAGGATATCAACAGCCGGTCCCGGACGATTGGCCTTCACGGAGATCAGCCCCAGATCCCGCCGCTCTTCATAAGAACCCGGCTGCAGAGCTGTCAGGCGGTGCTGGACTTTCCAGGCGGCGTTCCAATTCTCCTGCTGAAAATACAGCGACTTCAGGTTATTCAGCATGCGAATAATAATCGTGCGGGACGAAGCCGGCTCGAGAACCGTGAGCGCACGCTCTTCCGAAAATCCGGTCGTTAAGGTGACCCGCAGCAGCATCTGGTCGAGGTTCAAGATTTCGCCGTCCGCAAATGCGTCTATAAACAGCGGGCCATCGACGGCCTCGTAACGCGTCATAAAATGGCCTGGTGCGGCGACGCCGTGCAGTCCCAAGCCGGCTTGATTGGCCACGGCCATATAGATGACCGACAGGCTGATCGGAATCCCGTGACCGGTCTCGATGACGCGATTCAGGAAACTGCCATCAGCCTGCAGATAAGCTCCGCGGCTGCCCGTCAAACCGTGTTTCACGGCGAGGCACTCCGCCAGCAATCCCAAGCCCTGTTCTTCATCGGGAGCTTGCAGGATGCCCGACGCAATCTCGCTGGCCCGCCGGGCAATCCAACTCTGTGTCACAGAAAAATCGAGTTGCGGATAGGCATCTCGGGCGAGCTCCAAGGCCGCAGTTGTCAGATCCACATCGTCCCGCCGGGCTAGCAACTTGGTGAACTCTGCATCGTTCGCAAAGTCAAAGTCGGTCAACATGATGTGCCCCATCTGCATCGTCCCTGCTCTGTGATGGCTGATTGGAATGAGCCAGATTTCCAGGATTTGAGTGATCCAATATCGAATTATAGGTTTGAGCCGCGACTACTCCTATAGCGGTCTCCCCTTGACTGCAGAGTCATTTAAGATCATTTGCTGCGGCGCCCGGTCTGCCGAACACCACGGAAGTCCAATGTCCGTAATGGAATGCTACGGACAGCGCAGGGAGCGATCGCATTCACTGGAATGCGGGCAACGATCAACATCAGGGGCGATCAACAATTCGTTCCGACACTTGGCAAACATGTGAAATGCCAAGTCCCATTGGTCCATGAGTTTCCATGGGATTTATGGGACGGATGGGACCAATGGGACTTATGGGATCAATTGCAAAAGGCTTATCGAGGTTGCACTTACGTTCAAAGTGCCCTTTCCTGTACGTCCCTTTTTCTGGTCAGTCCTGTCGTGCGGGTTGTAGGGGGTTTTTGCGGCCTCGACCGGCTGTGACGGGGCTTTGCCTTTGACCGGCGCCGGAACTGTGGCTTATTATGGCGGGAATATAAAAGTTCGTTTGTGCGTTCACGGTCCAGCACCGGTGTTGAGACCGAGCACAGGATTCAGGAGACGACTGATGAGATTGGCCAGAACCCTGCAGATCTTGGTAGGCGTAGCGTGTTGTGTGACGGGGAGTGCTGCCTGGGCGCAGATCCCCGCGATCACCAGTACTTCTCCCCAAGCCGTGATTCCCGGGCAGACGCTGGCCGTCAAAATACGAGGTGGTGGCCTGGCGGGCGCGACCCAAATCTGGTCAAGCTTCCCGGCCGAACCGACTCTGGCCGCCGATGTTCCCGACAACGGCAAGAATGCTGCCGAAGTGACGTTCGCCTTCAAAGTCCCGGCCGATGCTCCCGTTGGCGTACACGGACTGCGGATTGCCAATCCGACGGGGATTTCCAACCTGTGGCTGATGATGGTGGATGATCTGCCGTCGATTGCTCAGGTGAAACCCAATCAGACTGCCGCCACCCCTCAAGCTTTGACGGTACCAGTCGGTGTCGACGGAAATGTAGATAGCCTATCCCGCGGCTATTACAAGCTGACCGCTGCCGCGGGGCAGACGCTGTCGTTTGAAGTCGTGGCCCGGAGGTTGGGCTCACCTCTCGATCCGATGCTGCGAATTTTGGATCTGCAAGGTCGTGAATTGGCCTACAGCGATGACTCACCCGGTCTGGGGGGCGATTCGCGGCTGACTTACACCTTTAAAACGGCCGGCGAGTATCTGGTAGAAGTCCGCGACATTCGCTTCCAGGGTGGTGCCAATTTTACTTACCGCCTGCGAATTGGTGATTTTCCCTGTGTGACAACCCCTTATCCGCTGGGGATCAAGAAGGGCGGCCCGGCGCAACTGGCATTTGCCGGCTCGCGTCTGGATGGGGCCGCCCCGGTGACTGTGAACATTCCGAATGAAAACCCGGCGAATTGGGTGAATATCGGGGTCAAGCTGCCGAACGGAACCGCCAGTGGTTTCGGCAGCCTGTCTGTCGGGGCCGGCGAAGAAGTCCTGGAAGTCGAACCCAACGATGAGCAAGCGATGGCGACCCGCATCAACCTGGGGGCCAGCATCAACGGCCGATTTGACAAACCGGGCGACGTCGATCGCTTCATTTTCACAGCCAAGATGGGCCAGCGGTTCCTGTTTTCCGGTGTCACCCGGACGCAGGGTTCACCGGCCGACCTCTTTATGCGAGTCTTGAAGGCCGACGGTGGTCAGGTGGTCGCGGCCGATGACAGTGGCGCCAATGAAGGGGTGGTTGATTTCAACGCTCCGGCTGATGGCGATTACACGCTGGTTGTGGAAGAACTCGTCAAACGCGGCGGGCCCGATTTTGCCTACCGGATCAATGTGGAACCGTTCCAGGCGGGATTCGATCTGGCGGCATCTTCGGATACGCTTAACGTGCCATTGCAGGGAACGGCGCGGATTTCAGTGACCGCTGTTCGCCGTGGCTACGACGGCCCGATCGAGTTGAGTTTGGTGGATGCACCGGCCCCGGTGGCTGGAACGGGAGCCGTCATCGGCCCCGGTCAGACCACCACTGTCTTGACCATTCTGAATAACGGCGCCGCACCCGACGGCAAGATTTATCAAGTCAAAGTGCTGGGCAAGGCCAAGGTTGGCGAAGTCGAAGTAACCAGTCAGGCGACGGTTTCTGCCGCTCAGAAGGTGGCGTTCGCTGCGACCCCGCTGCCGCCGCAGGTTGTATCGAAGGCGCTGGCCCTGGGGACCAATCCGCAGCCGTTCTTCGTGTTGCGAACCGAACCGGCCGAAATCGTGTTTGGTAAGAATCTGACTGCCACCGTGAAGATCAAGTCCATTCGGGCGGCTGATTTCCCCGAGGCGATTACTTTGGCGGTCGACCCCCCGGCAAATGGGTTACCGGCTGGCATCACGGCCGCGGTGAAGCCGATCGACAAAGACAAGAACGAAGTCGAGATCGTCTTCACGGCCAACCCCACGGCACCGTTGGGTAGCTTTAGCGGAGTTCTGATCGGCACCGGCAAAAAGGGGAACGACACTGTCGTCCAGGCGGCCCCCGCGGTTCGTCTGTCGTTGCGGGTTCCGTTCGTACTCAAGGTGGACTTGGGTGCCGCCAAAATCGTTAAAGGTGCGATGTTGAAGGGCAAAGTCATCGCCGAACGCAACCCTGCGTACAACGGGCCGATTGTGCTGACATTCGCGAATCTTCCCAAGGGAGTGACGGCGGCCGAGGCGACGATCCCAGAAGGGAAATCCGAGGTCGAAATCACCCTCACCGCCGCAGCCGATGCCCAGGTTGGGACGATTGAGAACCTGAGCATCAAGGGAGAGGGAACCGCGGCCAACCAAAAGTTCGCCGAAACTGCCGCCAATGCAAAGTTGATCGTGGAGTAATTGGGGTATCGTGGGACGGGTCTCCAGGCCCGTCCGTCACTCTGCAGCGCGATTAAATACGGACACGCTTCGCGTTGTCCAAATCACCCGCACTGGATGATGTCGCTGTTCCAACGAGGCACAATTGAGGGACTGACGGGCCTGGAGACCCGTCCCACGGACGCTTTCGATTCCTTCAAATTTGCCGACGAAGCCCGGAATACCATTTAAGCGAAGATTGATCTGTGTTAAGCTCAGAAGAATAAACGAATCCAGATTCTTGAATTTGCATCGCAATCAGAATCAGGTTGTATACAATCCTAGGCCGACCCTGTTGTCGGTCCCACCTTACGAAGCCGCCTTGTAAGCGTCACTCCCACCCCAGACGGAGACATCCACCTATGCGACGCTGGATCCTGTTATCGTTGACCCTGGCCTGCACAGGTCCCGGTCTCTTGTTGGCTGCCGAACCGGCAATTGATGTTGGAACTCCGACCGAGATCACCGTTGAACCGGCGAAGTTCGAATTGAATGGATCGCGGGCTCAGCAGCAAATCATCGTTACCGGCAAATACGCCAACGGTGAAATGCGTGACCTGACTTCGGTGGCGGTCTTGACGTCGTCGGCCGACGCGATCTCGAAGATTGATAAGTCGCTGGTGAAGCCTGTTGCCGATGGTTCGGCGCAGATCACGGCGACGGTCGGTGCCTTGAAAGCCGTTGCCGACGCCACGATCAAGAACATGGCTCAGCCGACCCCCGTCAGCTTCAAGAATCAAACGATTGCCGCCTTGTCTAAGGCCGGCTGTAACATGGGTGCCTGCCACGGTTCGCCGTCGGGCAAGGGTGGGTTCCGCTTGTCGTTGCGGGGTTACGACCCGGCCCTCGACATCATGACCCTGCGGACCGAGTTCTACGGTCGACGGACGAATGCCCTCGAACCGGCCGAAAGCTTGTTGCTGAAGAAGCCGTTGATGGAAGTCGCCCACGGTGGCGGTCGCCGTCTGAAGAAGAATGATCCCCCGCACCGCGTGATGTACGACTGGGTTTCTGAAGGCCTGCGACTCGATCCGGCCACGGAACCCGAAGTCGTCAAAATTCAATTGCTGCCCGAGTCCCGCACCTTCCAGCAGGCCGCCGGCCGTCAACAGATGATCGCCATGGCGACCTTCAGCGATGGCAGCGTGCGAGACGTCACTCCGCTGACCGTCTTCACCTCGTCAAATGAGACTGTCGCCAAGGTGGATGAAAACGGCCTCGTCAATAAGAACTCACGCGGTGAGACCGCCATTCTCGCCCGTTACCTCGACAAGATGGCCACCAGCTACATTACGTTCCTGGAGCAAGTTCCCGGGTTTGCCTGGAACAATCCTGCTGAAAACGGTTTCGTGGATGGTTTGGTCTTCGCCAAGCTCAAGCAACTGCAGATTCTCCCCTCGGACGTCTGCACCGACGAAGAATTCCTCCGCCGGGCCTATCTCGACACGACCGGCCGCCTGCCGACCGTTGCTGAGACCCAAGCCTACCTCGCCAACACGGCTCCGACCAAGCGTGATCAACTCGTTGACCAACTGGTCGAGAGTGATGACTTCGCCTCGTTCTGGACCTTGAAGTGGGCCGACGTGTTGCGGTCGAATTCGAAGAAGCTCAATGCCACCGGAGTTCACAAGTTCCGCTTGTGGATCTACGAAAGCATCCGCGACGACAAACCGTTCGACCAGTTTGCTCGTGAATTGCTGACCGCCAAGGGAAGTGCTTACGAGAACCCCGCCGCCAACTATTGGCGAGCCAGCCGTGATCCTCAAGACGCGACCGAAACGACCGCCCAGTTGTTCCTCGGCATTCGTATTCAATGTGCGAAGTGCCACAACCATCCGTTCGAACGCTGGACCCAGGACAATTACTACGGCATCGGTGCCGCCTTCGTCCGAGTTGGTCGCAAGCCGACGGCCGACGCCAATGAAGAAGTGATTTTCGTCAATGCGGGTGGCGAGGTGACTCAGCCCCGTACCGGCAAGACGATGAAGACCCACCTGCTGTTGAAGGGTGACGTCGATGTGCCCGAAGGTCAGGATCGTCGTGAAGTGTTTGCCGCCTGGTTGACGGCTCCCGACAATCCGTTCTTCGCCAAGGCGACGATCAACCGCATCTGGGGCCATTTGCTCGGTCGTGGAATCGTCGAACCGGTTGACGACTTCCGTGATTCCAATCCCCCCTCCAATGCTCCGTTGTTGGACAAGTTGGCTCAGGAATTCGTGGCCAACAAGTTCTCGATGAAGTGGGCTGTGAAGACGATCATGAAGAGTCGGACGTACCAACTGAGTTCGCGCAAGAATCAGTTCAACGCTGACGACGAGATCTATGCGTCGCACGGAACGACTCGGTTGCTGTCGGCCGAACAGTTGCTCGACGCGATTTGTGCGGTGACCAATGTCCCCGAAGCGTTCCCCGGTCTGCCAGTTGGCACGCGGGCGACGGAACTGCCCGATCCCCCGACCGATCACTACTTCTTGAAGATCTTCGGTCAGCCGCAACGTGAAATGGCTTGCCAGTGCGAACGGTCGAGCGAATCGAACCTGTCGCAGGCATTGCAGATGATCAACGGCCCGGTTGTGCATAACAAGCTGCGTGATAACAACGGCCGGATCGCTCAGTTGATTACCGCGATGAAGACGAACGAAGAAATCATCACGGAACTCTACATGTCAGCCCTCAGCCGCAAGCCGGTCGAAGGTGAAATGACAGCCGCCGTGAAGCACATCACTGCCGCTGCTGATCGCCGCCTCGCGTTGGAAGACGTGGGTTGGGCGATTCTGAACTCGAAAGAATTTCTGTTCCAGCACTAATCGCTGGGGAGGATACTGTGAATATCCAAACGGCCCGACGGCAACGTCGGGCCGTTTGCATTCCTATCGATGAAGTGTCGGGCGTACGAGTTTTCGAAATTGGCCGTCAAACGAGTTACTTCGCAGTTCAATCTCAATCGGCCAATATCGAAAAGTCGTACGCCCGACACCCGGGTGTTCTGGCGACGATCAATTGTGGGAGATTTGGAGAGAAAGAATTCTTGGAACACTAATCTTCGCTAATCTACACTAATCAAGAACTTGTAAAGCATTGACTTGAGACGCATAGTCACACGATGCGAGTCTGTCTTTATTAGTGTAGATTAGCGAAGATTAGTGTTCAAAAAAACTCTCCGTCAAATCCAATTCCATGTCAAATGCGCGCACGGGACGGCGGGCGTACGAGTTTTCGAAATTGGGCGCCCCAAGAGGACGTCGCCAACCGAGTCACCTCGGCAATAATTGAAATACTTGTAGACTCAACCCCTGATCGAAGTGTGGTGCGCTTAAAACTCGCGTTTGCGATTCACACCTTGGACACGGCCGGGCAGGCCCATGATCCTCAAAAAACCTTCGGCGTCGGTTTGATTGTAACTGCCGCCGGCTTCCATACTGGCGATCGCGTCGTCGTACAGGCTGTAGGGACTTACGCGGCTTGTGACGCGGACGTTGCCTTTATAGAGGCCCACGGTGACCTCGCCGGTGACGGGCTTTTCGGTCTCCTTCAGGAAGGCCATCAACGCATCCATCTTGGCACAATACCAGAAGCCGTAATACACCATCTCGGCCACTTCTGGCGAAATGCGGTCTCGCAGGTGTGTCAGGTCGCGGTCGAGTGTCAGTTGCTCCAGGCCCTGATGGGCGGCATAGAGAATCGTCATACCGGGAGCTTCGTACACCCCGCGGCTTTTCATGCCGACGAAACGGTTCTCGACGATATCGATTCGACCGACACCATTGCGGCCGCCGATCTTGTTGAGTGCATCGACGATCCCGAAAGCGGACAGCTTTTTGCCATCGACCGAGACAGGCACGCCTGACTCAAAGCCGATTTTGACGAACTCTTCCTTGTCCGGAGCCGACTGCGGAGAGACCGTCATGCCGAAGTCGATAATCGGAATCCCGTCAACGGCGGGGTCTTCCAGCTTGCCCGCTTCGTAGCTGATATGCAGGCAGTTCTCGTCGCTGGAGTAGGGTTTGGTTGAGCTGGCCTTCACGGGGATATTCTTCGCGGCACAGTAAGCGATCATTTCCTGCCGACCGGGGAACAGTTTGCGATACCGTTCCAGACGCCACGGGGCGATGATTTTGACATTCGGATCCAGGGCTTCAGCCGCCAACTGGAACCGGCATTGGTCGTTCCCCTTGCCAGTGGCTCCGTGAGCAAACCCGGTCGCGCCAATCTCACGGGCTCGCTGCACGCATTTCTTGGCGATCAGCGGCCGGGCGATTGAGGTTCCCAGCAGGTAGATATTTTCATACTTCGCCTGCCACTGCAGTACGGGGAACGCGAAATCGCGGCACAGTTCCTCTGTGCAATCGACGGCAATCGACGAAGCCGCTCCGACATTGAGGGCCTTCTGCAGAATGGCCGGGCGGTCCTCACACGGCTGCCCGAGATCCACGTACAAGCAGTGGACTTCGTAGCCTTCATCCTGCAACCAGCCAATGATGACGGACGTATCCAGACCGCCGCTATATGCCAGAACCACTTTTTCTTTTGCTGCCACGATAATCGCCTGTGCTCGCTTCTAAACTGATGGACAATCACTGAACGCCAGGTGCCGTTCGACGGCTGGGCGTGTCGCTGAGGACGTTTTCCACATGATATCGTGCCCGGGAGGCGTCGTCACGCGGACCGAGTGTGAAGAGGCGGTTTGGGGATCGTCCGGCTGCTTGACTTCCGTGCAGAAATGGCCCATGGTATGGCCGCCGCATGCTGTCTTCACCCTTCCCGGGGTGACGACGCAGACGATGATCCAATCCGTGTTTCATCCGTGTCAATCCGTGGCAAAAATCCTAGAGAAGCACCATGCAAACCCTGCGTTTTCGATTTGTTGCAATAGCCTTGCTGCTGTTGGGCGTGGGCCTCGATCCAGCGCGATGTCACGCGGAAATCAAGCTGCAGGCGAAAGCCCACCTACCGGGTGACGCAGCCGATAAATCGGGTCTCAGCGGCACATTGGCTGGGGATATCCCTCATAACCAGTTGGGAGGATTCTCGGCGATCGCCTATAGCGGCCGGGATGACATTTACTGGCTGTTGTCGGATCGTGGGCCTGCGGACGGAGCGACAAAATTCTCCTGCCGCGTGCACAAGTTCAAGATCGCCCTGCCCACGGCCGCCAAGCCGTTTCATCCCGAATTGCTGGAAACGGTGTTGCTGACCGATCCTGCAGGCCAGCAACTGGTGGGTTCGGCGACCGACTTTAGTTCGGAGCATCCTTTACAGGCGTTGCGTTTCGATCCGGAAGGGTTGCGTCTTGGTCGTGACGGGTCGCTCTTTCTGTCTGAGGAATACGCTCCACAAGTCGCGCAGTTCAATCAAGAGGGAAAGCGATTGCAGCAGTTTGCCCTGCCGGCGCGGTTTGGCATCAAGGTCCACAGTGCCAGTCCGGCGTCCGAGGGGACGAATACTTCAGGCCGCCAGCCGAATGCCGGCCCCGAAGGGTTGGCGATCTCGCCAGACGGCAGTCGTCTCTATGCGGTCTTGCAACGGGCTTTGATTCAGGACCATGGAAAAAGGGATCATGGCGAGAACTTGCGAATCGTCGAGATTCCGCTGAATGGTGGCAAAACGCGCGAGTTCGTCTATCGACTAGACAGCTTACAGAACGGCGTCAGCGAAATCGTTGCGATCAATGACCACGAATTCTTGACGATCGAGCGGGACAGCGAAGAAGGAGACAAAGCTGCCTTCAAAAAGATCATGCATATTGATCTCTTCCGTAAACCGGGGGAACTGGCGACGGACGTGAGCCACGTCGAAAGCCTGCCCGATAAGAAGCTCCCCGACGGAGTTCATCATGTCAAGAAAGAGGTCTTACTGGACTTGCTTGACGCGAAGTTCGGTTTGAAAGGCCAGAAATTCCCAGAGAAGCATGAAGGAATCTGTTTCGGTCCGCGGCAAGGCAAGCTCATCACCTTGATCGCCGTCAGCGACAACGATTTCGTCCGGGAGAACGCAAGCACGTTTCAGATATTCACGATTTCGGCTGATGAACTTCCAGATTACGTGCCGCAGAAGTTTGGTCCGTGAGCTGCGAAGGCAAATGGGAGGGCGAGGCTCCCGCCGAGCCTAATACGAGCTTTAGCTCGGCGACCGCCGGAGGCATCGAACATGGCCTCCGGCCGTCGCCGACCTGCGGTCGTGTTAGGCTCGGCGGGAGCCTCGCCCTCCCATTTTGTTTGACCTATTTCGCGCGTTCAATCCACAGCGGAATCTCCACCGCTCCGACCAACACGGACTTGGCACTCGCTGCCGTCGGCGCAGCTTCCAGGCTGTCCGCCAGTGTTTCCTCCCGGATGTAATCACTCCAGGACTTCAGTCCCGCGAGGACATCCGCATCGGTTGCAGCATGGAGGATTCGAATGCGCTGTTCGATCTCCAGATCAGCGTCCTTTCGCAATTGCTGAACCTGGCGAACGAAATCACGGGCGATCCCTTCCTGCAGGAGTTCGGGCGTCAGCTTCGTGGAAATCGCGATCTGTACTCCATCCTCATCGGCACAAGCCCAGTCGGCAGCTTGCACGGTGCTGATAAAGACATCGTCGGGAGTCAGCACGAATTCCGCTCCATCCACGGGGACGGCGACGGGCACGCCTTTTCGCAACGGATCGAGAAGTTCGACCGGTAACGTCGACAGGGCTTTGCCGATCGCACCCATCGACTTGCCGTACTTCGGCCCCAGCGATTTTTGATTCGGCTTGTAAACGTAAGTCACTAATTCATCAAGGTCCTCACAGGCAGTGATTTGCTTGATATTGAGTTCGTCGCGAATGACATCGACCAGGTTCATGATGGCCGCTCGCTGGTGCGGACTGGCGGCGAGTCGCAATTCTGCCAGCGGTTGACGCACGCGTTGATTGGCCTTCTCACGCAGTCCGTGACCCAGGTTGACCACGACTTGCGCTAACGCCATGCGTTCGCTCAAGCCCTCATCCAGTTGAGCCGGATCGACCTGCGGATATTCGCACAGATGCACGCTCTCCGGGGCCGAGGCATCCACCTTGCGAACCAGATTCTGATACATCTGCTCGGTGATAAAAGGAATCACGGGTGCCAGCAGTTTGCACAACTGGACCAGCACCGTATACAGCGTCTGGTACGCAGCCAGCTTGTCGCGGTCGCCGGCATCGCGAGACCGCCAGAAGCGACGACGGTTCCGTCGCACGTACCAGTTCGACAGATCATCGATAAATCGCGATGCTTCTTTGAGGAGCCCCTGCGTGTTGTATGCCGTGAACTCATCCCGCGCGGTTGCAATCAGGCTCTGCAGGTTGGACAAGATCCAACGATCGATTTCGGGACGTTCGCCGACGGGAACCTGTTCGGCGAGAGGATTGAAATCATCCAGGCGGGCATAGTTCACGAAGAACGCGTACGTGTTCCAGAGCGTGATCAGATTCTGCCGACGAGTCTCATCCGCTGGCTTGCTGGTCACCAGGCAAAGCGCGGCACCTTCGTCGGTCTGGACCGCAGGCTTGTCCGCACCAAAGAATTGCAGCGTCACCGGTTTATCCGGATGTCGCGTACCAAATCGCAGATCCTGAGCGGGATTCTGTGCCAGGTACATCCAGCGGATCGTATCGACGCCAATCTGCTCGGCCGCTTCTTCGAACCAAATTGCCGTCCCGTCCGATTTGTGCATCGGCTGGCCTTGTTCATTCATCACCAGGCGGTGTCCCAGCAGAGTTTTGAACGGCCGCTTGTCGAGGGGATCGGCGTCAGTCTCACCTTCGTAACGCATCATCGTCGACATCGACAGCAACGCGTAGAACCAGTTGCGGAACTGGCCCGGAAAACATTCTGTCACGAAGTCGGCGGGATACCACTTCTTCCACATCTCGGGATGCGTGTTAAAACCCAGCGTGGAAAACGCGACAATGCCCGCGTCGAGCCACGGATTTCCCACGTCGGGGATGCGGGTCATCACCTTACCCGTTTGCGGATGCTTGATTTTGACACCATCGATCCACGGCCGGTGCGGAGTGTGCCCGTCGAAATCGTTCCAGCCCTCGACCGCCAGTTCCTTCAATTCCTTTAGAGAACCCACGACAAAGAATTTATCTGAGTCACTCCACTCGACGCTGGGATCCTGATCAACCCAGATGGGCAGCGCGAGACCCCAGAAGCGTTTCTTGGAGATCATCCAGTCTCGCATATTGGTGAGCCATTCCAGCTCGCGCGCGAGTCCGTCGACACTTTCCGGCAACCAGTTGATCGTCTTGGCGACATCCATAATCTCCTGTCGCCAGTCCATCTTGATAAACCACTCGTCCACTAAGCGAAAGACGAGCTCGTCACCGGTCCGCCAGCAGTGCGGATAGATGTGGGGGTACTCCTCGACGTTGACGAGCAGGCCCTTCTTCTTAAGTTCTTCGAAGACGAATTCGGCGGTCTGTCGATCGGTCGCGACTTTACCCGTGAAGGGGCCGAAGCCTTCCACGAAGGACGAGTCTTCGGCCAATGGCGCGATGGCCACGAGGCCGAGCGTTTTTCCCAGGACATGGTCCACGTCACCACAACCTGGCGCGATATGAACGATACCGGTGCCCTCGCCGGCGACGACTAAGGCCGTCCCTTCGTTATCGCGTCCACCATCGACCACCCGATGGCATGAGACGCCGGTTGCCGATAGCAGGTTATCGTCCTTGGGCAAACCGCCGGGCATCCGTTGGGCTGGCAGATCGTCGAACGGGCCGTTGTATTCCAGGCCGATCAGTTCGGATCCTTGCAAGGTGCCGAGGACTTCATAGCCCCCTTGTTCTTTGAAGATCTGCGCGATCGTCTTGAGCTTGGGGACACCTGTCGGCCACGTCCATTCAGGGCGGCCGAAGCCCTCTTTGAATTCTTTGGCGAGACGTTGGAACTCCAGGTTTTCCTTGGCGAAATAGTAGACGGCACCATCTCGCTTAGCCTGCAGTTTGACGTATTCCAACTGCGGATTGACGGCGGCGGCGACATTGCTGGTCAGAGTCCATGGAGTCGTCGTCCAGACGAGCAGGTATTCGTTCTCCCGACCGCGCAACGGGAAGCGGACAAACACCGACTTGTGCGTCGTTAGCTTGCGGCCTTCCGCCACTTCCATCTGACTGTATGCACTTCCTCCGCGACCCGACCACGGCATGACGTCGTGTCCGCGATAGATTTTTCCACGCTGAAAACATTTCTTCAGAAACGTCCAGATGGTCTCGTTGTTCTCGGTTGAGAAGGTGAAGTAGCTCCCTCCCCATTCCGGGTTGCCGAGTTTCGCTACGATCTTCTCAGCGGCGTCTGTAACGCTTGTCCCGACCGGTGTCTTAATCGTGACCGGCTTGTCGGACCCGACTCCGGCCGACAACGTGCGCAGCGACTGCGGATCGTCCCAATCCATCCAGTAACCCAGCCGGACCGATTGCTCGGTCTGCCGGGCGGCGAACTTGAGGACGCGTTTCTTGCAGGAGTACACGAACTGATCGATACCCAAGGCGCTGATCGCGTTCTTGGTGCCGAGATTCATTTCCTTTTCGACTTCGACTTCGACCCACAGGCCCTGGCAGTCGAAGCCGTTCTGATACCGCAATTCGCGGCCGTTCATCGCCCAGAAGCGTTGGTAGGCGTCTTTGTAAGTGCGGCCCCAGGCGTGGTGGACACCCATCGGATTGTTGGCCGTGATGGGGCCGTCGAGAAAGCTCCACGGTTGGCGTCCGCGATTTTGCGCGCGTAGTTTGTCGAAGATCTGCTGATCCCGCCAAAACGCCAGCACGGTGTGTTCGCCCGCGACGAAACTTGTATCCGTTGAGACCTTATCGAACATTTTTCACTGCATCCTGTGTTGTCAATTGGCGACGCTGGTCGTCGGCCGAGCTGTCTTTGACGTCACGTATTTGGAAAAGTCTGGGCGAGCCGGGTGGCGTGGGCTCCCGGATTCCTTTTTGAAATGCTCTTAAGCAGCAAATGAAGAATCCGGGGGCTCACGCCACCCGGCTCGCCTTATCTTGCTAGGCAAGTCTAAATAATAGCAGTCAGTTCAGGACTGCTAACCCCTGCGTCTTAAATGTTGCGGGCTAGGCCTGGCTCATCCCAACCGTTCCAGCACCTTCGGAATCAGCCGTGACAACCGCTCGCCACCCTTAGCCGCCACCGCCAGAATCTTCGGTAACTCGACTGGCTCGAGACAATCCGGCAAGCACAGGTCCGTGACGATCGAAAATCCGAGGACCCGCATTCCCGCGTGGGCCGCAACCAGGACTTCCGGAACGGTCGACATTCCGACCATGTCGGCACCAATCCCCTTCAGGAAGCGGTACTCGGCACGCGTCTCCAGATTCGGCCCGGTCACCGCGACAAATACTGAGCGATGATGCGGGATGCCCAGCTCCAACGCGGTGGACTCGGCCAGTTCCATCAATTTGAGATCGTAAGGGCGGCACATGTCGGGGAAACGGGGGCCCAGCGTGTCGTCGTTGCGGCCACGTAAGGGATTGTCGCCCATCAGGTTGATGTGATCTTCGATGATCGACACATCGGCCAGCTGGTACTGGTGGTTCATTCCCCCGGCCGCGTTGGTGACGATCAGAATCTCCGCGCCGAGGGCCTTCATCACGCGCACCGGGAAGGTCACCTCCTGCATCGAGTAGCCTTCGTAGTAATGGAAGCGTCCTTCCATGGCGACGATGGGCTGTCCCGCCAGCGTACCGCACACGAGTTGCCCCGTGTGGGATTCCACGGTGGACTCGGGCATGTGAGGGATCTCACCGTAGGGAATGACGGCTGCCTGCTGGATCTGGGCTGCCAGACCACCGAGACCCGTTCCCAGGATCAATCCCACCCGCGGAGTGACTGCCCAACGGGCCCGAATTGAATTTGCCGCCTCTTGAATTTTTGCCGCTAACCCCTGCACGCCATCCCTTTCCGAACTGGAATCCCAGCGATCTGAAGTCCTGTCCCAACCCATCAGCCGGAACGCGTTAGCGTCCGGTTCTGGCTATCGCGTCGATTGTTGCTCTGAACCGTGGGCTAGTGCCCGGCGGCTGATTTGCGAACTGCAAAACGTGGCGTCATGTGCCACATTGGGCAGAGTTGGTTTCTTGACGGACGGGCCCGGAGACCCGTCCCACTGCGCTGCCAGATTCTATCGCACCCCGGAATGGGTTGCGACGGTAGGACACTCGCGGGAGTAAATGGTTCTTAACGATTCACCCATTCCCCAAATCCTCGCCGCCGATAAAATAAGGCAGCTTGTCAGCGAGATCTGCTGGGAGGCACGGCCAAAAATTGGAGGCTCGGGTCTGGACAACGGTTTGTAGATGTGTTCGAGTACAACTTCTGCAATTTCTGTCATCCTGTTGTCCAGTGCTGTCACAGTTCGGTAAGACTCCTTAACATGTTCACGCGTGGGCTGCGAACCCAGGCGTCCGCGGTACGAGGGGAAATGATATGGCGGTGAGTTCTGTGCGTCCGGATGTCGCCGACCTGGTGCTCGAGGTCTTCGAGCGCTCCGTCCATCCGGAACTGTTAACGATTCACGCTCAAGCTGAATGGCAGCATTCCGCCTGCACCGTCAAAGTGCAACTCTGCGACGCCGGACATGTGTTAACCGTGGCGCACCAGGAATCCGTGATCACCGAAGTTGCCACGATCCGTGCGACGTTGCTCCCCAAGCATTACCGGATTTTTTCGCACAAGCTCAAGGGGCACCGCCAGGATTCGCTCCGTTGCCGGGATGACATCACCTACCACGTCAGCTTCGATCTGGATGAGCTTGAGCCGGAAGTGTTTGCCAATTACCACGAAGAATTGCTGGCTGACAGCTTGCGGTCGCCGGTGGCCTACCATTTTGCCACCAAAACGCGGTTGAATCCGACCCCGCTAAGTTTCGTGCAATTGGAAGCAACTGCCGACAGCCTGCAAGTCCACACCTTTCACACCTTTCCGGATAATTTCGCAGTGGTGAAAGTGCAGTCGCGGTTCGAGTTTCAGCCGGTGCGGAAGATGATTTGACCCCCGTGGCAGACGCTGCCAGCGTCTGTGACGATGTCGATTGTTCGTCTACGGGCGAAACCCCTCCGTCGAGGCTTCTTTAGTCAATTGAGTCTGAGAGATTCAGACACCGACGCTAGCAGCGTCGGCCACGGGGCCCGGCAGCACGACTGCCGCTTCAGGTGGCCAATTTCAAAAATCGTAGACCCGACCCCTGATCGATTCTTGAATGGGTTGCTAACATACCCTGCGATCTGATTTCTCTCTTCAGTCGGGCGTTTGGGAATGTCCTCTGACCTTAATGATGAACCGCCACCGCTCAGCGGACACGATCCGTATGCGGCACTGCGGATTCCTGGTTATCGACGCTATCTATCAGGGAATTTCCTGGCGCTGCTCGGAATGCAGATGCAGTCCATCGCAGTCGGCTGGGAAGTCTACACCCGGACCAATTCGACGGCGCAACTGGGCCTGGTTGCCTTTTTGCAGTTCTTGCCGGTATTGATCCTGGGGATTCCAGCCGGGCAACTGGCCGACCGGTTGCCTCGCAAGATCATTCTGAGTTTTGGCGTAGGTTTCCTGGTGCTGGGATCGTTGGGACTGGGTTGGATTTCCTGGACTCAGGCTCCCATTGGATGGATGTATCTGTTTTTGCTGATCAACGGTTCGGCCAAGGCCATCATGCAACCTGCCAAGGGGGCGATGCTTCCCTTGCTGGTGCCGAAAGATCGATTTGTCAGCGCCGTGACTTGGAACAGCAGCACGTTTGAGCTGGCAACGGTCCTGGGCCCCAGTCTCGCTGGGTCGTTGCTGGCGATGTGGAACCTGCCTGCACTGATCTTTTTGTTGGAGGCTCTCAGTTCGGTCGTGTTTCTGCTGTTGTTGCCGGGCGTGAAGACGCGTCCGCAGGTCATTTCTCGCCGAGCCGCGACTTGGAACGAACTGCTGGATGGCGTGCGTTTTGTCTGGAGTCAGAAGATCATCCTCGGGACGATCAGTCTGGATTTGTTTGCCGTGTTACTAGGAGGTGCCATTACGCTCCTGCCCGTTTATGCCATGAGCATCCTGCATGTAGGAGCGTCTGGATATGGGTATATGCGAACGATGCCCGCCATAGGGGCCATCTGCACGTCGATTGCCGTCGCCCATCTGCCTCCGTTCCGCCGTGCCGGCCGGACGCTGCTGTGGTCGGTCGCTGGGTTTGGAGTCGCCACAATTGTGTTCGGTTTCTCTCGGAACTATCCGCTATCACTGTTCATGTTGTTCCTGACCGGGGTGTTCGACAACGTCAGTGTGCAAGTCCGTCAGACCTTGGTGCAACTGCTGACCCCTGATGAAATGCGCGGTCGTGTCGCTGCTGTGAACGGCATCTTTATTGGCGCATCGAATGAGCTCGGTGGGGCAGAATCGGGCTTGGTGGCCTCATTGTTCGAACGGCAGGACGACATCACTTACGGTCCGACGGTGTCCGTTGTCAGCGGCGGAATCGGCACTCTGCTGGTGGTGCTCATTATTGCGAAGTGGTTCCCGGGAGTTCGCAGTTATGGGCGACTGGATGGAACCCCGCACGCACCAGAAGTGAAGCCGGAGACCCCAGTCCCTTGAGGATTTCCGCCACACGTTCGCCCAGTTCGCTATGATGTTGTTGTGACTGCGATCGCGTCTCTCACTCAGGGTTGGTCCGCATGATTCAGCTGATAGATGTCGCCAAAACCCACAGGCGGGGACAGGCTGAGGTACATGCTCTGCGGGGCGTGACGTGTGAGATTCCCGAGCACAAATTCACGTTTATTATTGGCCCCTCCGGCAGCGGCAAGAGCAGCCTGCTGTATCTGATCGGAGCCCTGGATGAACCGACCCGCGGTGACATCATTGTCGAGGGGCAGCGGCTCTCGCAGTTTTCTCGGACCCAGCGCGATCTCTACCGGCGGCACAAGGTGGGGTTCGTCTTTCAGAACTTCAACCTGTTGAACAATCTGACTGCCGTGGAGAACGTCCTCATCCCGTACCTGCCCACCGGCGAGGCTCGTAAAAAGCGTTCAGAAGCCGAATCTTTGCTGCGGCGTGTTGGTTTAGGGGACCGCTTGGATCATCGCCCCAATCAGTTGTCGGGGGGGGAGCAGCAGCGGATTGCCCTGGTGCGAGCTTTGCTCAAGCGACCATTGCTGGTGCTGGCAGACGAACCGACGGGGGAACTCGACAGCGCCAGCGGAGCGGAGATTTTTCGCTACCTGCGCGAACTGAAGGACGAGCATCAATCAACAGTCATCATCGTGACGCACGATCGCAGCTACATTCAACCGGATGACCATGTGCTGCCGATTCGAGACGGGAAGCTGGCGCCCGTGGTTTGATGGGACGCGCGGACCGTACACTGACGATCGACGTTCAATTGATGGGACTTATAGGACTTATGGGACGGATGGGACTTATGACTGCATTGATCCCATCGGTCCCATAAGTCCCATGTGTCCCATCAGTCCCATTCCTAAAACTAGCTAAAACGCCAGCCATTCCAGCGGATTCGGTCGTTGACGCAACGATTGCAGGCGCGCCCGCAGATCTTGCAGTCGCAGCGCCACCAACGCCAGTTCGCGATGACCGAACAGCCGACCGGAGAGCAATGCGCCGACTGTCAGGATCAATCCGGTGACGGCTAATGGTTCGCTCCGCAGGACTGCGGCGCTTAGCACGAAGCCAGCGAGAACCAGGCCGCACGCCAGGACAATCAACAGCGATTGCACGCGTGAAAATCCTTGATCCTGCAGGCAATGGTGGATGTGCTCGCGGTCCGCTTCGCCGATTCCACGTCCCTTCAATCTGCGACGCACGATGGCCATGCAGGTGTCGAACAACGGTATGGCCAACGCGACACAAGGCAGCACGATCGAAAATTGACCGGCACCAGACAGCGACGTTTCCAATGCCAGCGAACCGGCCAGGAAACCAATCATCAGGCTGCCGGCATCACCCAGGAAAATCCGGGCCGGCGGCTTGTTGTACCACAGGAATCCCAGGAGATTTCCCACCACCAGCAGGGCGAGCAACACCGTCTGGAAATCGCCACGGAAAATGGCGAGTCCGGCAAATGCCAGGCAGCTCACGATGCCCAGGCCCGTGGCCTGACCATCCAGTCCGTCCAACAGATTGAATGCGTTGACGCAGGCCACCAACCAGAAAATGGTGAAAGGAACACTCCACATTCCTAATTGGATGTCGATTCCCAGGAGGTCGATCTCCGTCGCCGTGCGTCCCCACACGGTGAAGGGGATACAAGCTAGAACTTGCAACAGGAACTTCGTCCGCGGTCGTAGCGGCCAACGATCGTCGTAGACGCCAATCATGCAGAAAATACTGGCAGTCGCCAGCGACCAGGTAATAAAGAGATCGCCAGAGAGATCGAACAAGTTCAAATCGCAGGCGAAACTGGCATACAGGACTGTCAGCACCAAGCCCACAAATACGGCGACACCACCCAGCAAAGGGGTCGGTTGCTTATGCAATTTGCGGCGGCCGTCCGGGTTGTCTACAAAGCCCAGACGTGGAGCAATCCAGCGGGCGCAGCGAGTCAGCAGGGTGGTTCCACCGACGGCGATGCCGACGAGAACCAGCGTCTTACCAATCAACAAGCCATCCATGAATTGCGACTTTCGTCAAACCTGCCAAATCCTTCTGGCAGTTGCGTTCCCCACAGACTCACTGGCCTATACCAATGTATCATGGGCGTTTCTACGTAACGGGCAGTATAGAAATTAGGGAAGTTAGGTCAAGTCGGGTTGAGGATTAATAAGAGTTTATAGATGATGGTGCCTTCTCGGGCGTTTTCGGTACGATTCTGCTGTTTTAGCGAGTCACCCAAGTTCCCGGGATGCCTCAGATTGCCAGGCGACGTACTTGCAGACCTTTACGGAGTGACCAATGGACTTTTCCGCCAAATTCGAAGAAGGTTCAACCTATGCCGAGTTTCTCAGCATGTATGGCAACGAGGAACAGCAGCGGCGTTGGAAGGGCGTCTTTGATGAGGTCCATTTGACCGCGTCGCAGACCGAACTGTTGGCGAGTTTCAAACGCGACATGAAGGTGTTGTGCGTGGCGGGGGCTTGGTGCGGTGACTGCGTCAATCAGTGTCCGATCTTTGCTCACTTTGCCGCTGCGACGCCCCACATTCAATTGCGATTCTTCGACCGCGATGCCCATCCCGAACTGGCCCAGGAATTGGCAGTCTGCGGGGCTCCGCGAGTCCCTTCACTGGTGTTCCTCAGTGAAGACGGTCAATCGTGCGGACGCTATGGAGACCGCACGCTGTCACGCTATCGTCAAGTGGCGGGTGAATTGCAGGGTGCCGCATGTCCGACTGGCATCGCCCCGCCAGCCGCGGATGTCCTGGCGGCGGTCGTGCAAGATTGGCTCAATGAGTTCGAACGGATTCAGCTCATCTTGAGGACCAGCGGCCGGTTACGGAAGCTGCACGGGGATTGATGTATCGTGGGACAGGTTGTCGTGGGATGGGACTCCAGTCCCGTCTGAGCCCGTAACATTTGACTTGATATAGAATCAATCCCTCGCGAGCTTCGCGGAGCGCCAGGTTTCCATCACTATCAGCGCTCCGAGAAACTCGTGACTCTTTGGACAAAGGACGCCGTGCGCTACGCGAAGTTCGCGAGGCGTTTCCCTATGTTAGGCAGGTCGTTACGGGCCTCAGACGGGACTGGAGTCCCATCCCACGACAACCCGTCCCACGATACGCGCTATTTCAACGACAACTTCACTTGCCGCAGGTCCATCACGGCCACTCCCGGCTTCTTGAGTGGCTTGACGGTCAGAGTGTGCCGGCCCGCAGTTTTGATCTCGATGACGCCAATATTGCGTGGGACAAAGTTCTGAAAATGTCCCGTGTCCTGGACTGTCATCACGACTTTCTGGTCTCCCACGGCGAACTCGACTTCGCTGTTGCCGCTGCCGGTTCCACAGCCTTGGAGAGCCTCGATTTCAAACATGCCCGGCTTGGTGACCTGGAATTCCCAGCTGGCCCAATCTTCGGGCCGGACCCAGTAGCCGAGCGTGTTTTTGTGCGGCAGCGGCTCAAATCGCAGCATGATCCCAAACACGTCTGCTCGCGACGCAGGGAGCGTGATCGTGCCATCGGCCGCTTGAGGGTTCGGAACATAGTCGGGATTGACCGTCATCATCTGGGCATCAACCTGCTTCCGCCACGCGTCGAGTTTCTTCGCCAGCTCTTCCACCAGGGCTGGCTGGTCGGCCGTCAGGTTTCGCGATTCGCCCACGTCCTGTGCGACGTTGAACAATTCACGGCGGCCCGTTTCGTAGAATTCGATCAGCTTGAAATTGCCCGAACGCACGGCGGCACCGGGGCGGCTGCCTTGATTCGCATAATGCGGATAGTGCCAGTACAAGTCGCGTGCGGCGATCTCTCCGGACTGTTGGAGAATGGGCGACAGACTGACTCCGTCAACATCTGCGGCCGGTTTCCCCAGGCATAATTCCGTGACCGTGGGGACAAGATCAATGCTGCAGACGGCGGCCGTGTTGATCGCTGGCTTGATGCGTCCGGGCCATTTGACGAGCAGGGGGACTCGGATGCCACCCTCATACAGATAACCCTTTCCTTCACGTAGCGGCGAGTTGATTGTGGCCGCGGCCGGCATCCCTTCCAGCGTGGCAAGTCCGCCATTGTCTGACGTGAAGATCACCACCGTGTTATCGGATAATTTCAGGTCGTCGAGCTTCTTGAGGACACGCCCGACGGCCCCATCCAGACTGGCCAGCATGGCTGCATAGACTGGATTACGTTGTGTTCCCACGCCCAGCTTCTCCGCCGCGGGAGCGAAGCGTGCCGTTGCTTCAGAAGGAGCCTTCAGCGGCGTGTGGACGGCATTGTGAGGCAGGTATAAGAAGAATGGCTTGTCGTGGTTCTTCTCGAGGAATTTCTCGGCCTCGGCAGCGTAACGGTCGGTGAGGTACTCGCCTTCCGGAGCATTTTCCAACCCGGGCATGAATTGGCCGTTGCGTTGGAAGGGAGCAAAATAGCTGAGCGGAGTGCCCGTGTGATCGCCGGCGATATTGCTAAGGAATCCCTGTTGCAAGGGACCAAATCCAGCGCCTCCGAGATGCCATTTGCCGATATGTCCCGTGACGTACCCAGCATCTTTCAGGATCTCCGCGAGAGTCACGGCTTCCAGCGGAAGCTCCTGGCGAATGACAGGTCGCTTGAGTCGTTGTGCCGGTAAATCACCGCGTCCGGGCAGCCAGTCGGTCAGGTTGAAACGTTGCGGATACTTGCCTGTAAGGACAGCCGCACGCGTCGGCGAACAGACCGGACAGGCGGAGTACGCATGGGTAAATCGTACACCCTCGGCGGCCATGCGATCGAGGTTCGGAGTCTGATGGAACTTACTGCCGTAGCATCCCAAGTCCGCCCAGCCCAGATCATCGGCGAGGATCAGCACGACATTGGGCTTGGTATCTGCGGCGATGGTTTGTGAATCGCTAGAGCCCCAGGCCAGGAGACCGCCAACGACACAACTGAGAAACCGTTGAAATGGTGAGGAGCGCATCGGGATATCCATGAGGAGGATTTGGTGCTTCGTAATTTGAATCCACCGGAATGTGACCGAACGTCGCGAACAACCATCCGGCTGACGCCGGACGCTCGCCTTATTCGGCTTTCTTTTCGACTCGCCACAACCACTTCAGCGTCTCTGGCAACACGGCCCCGCCATGTTCGCCGTTGTGGCCTCCGTCGCCTCCCACGAACTTCAGATCGTACTTCTTGAATAGCAAGGCCTTCTCCATCTCCAGATTGGCCAGCCACCAGTTGCCAAACTGATTGTCGACGTCATTCGAACCACCCTGCAGACAGACGCGCAACGGCTTGGCTTCGGTCTTGCGGATCAAGGTGGGATAGACGTACCCGCCGCGAATGTCGGTGAAGCTGCCCACGTGACTGAGCACCTTGCGAAAGGCATCGGGCCGCTGCCAGGCCACGGTGAAGGCACAAATTCCACCAGAGGAAATCCCGCAGATTGCTCGACCTTCGGGGTCTTCGGTCAGCTTGTAGGACTTGCCGACCTCGGGCAGGATTTCTTCGAGCAGAAACTTGGCGTACTGATCGCTGACGGTGTCATATTCGAAGCTGCGATTGTTCGCGCTCCAGGCAATTTCCGGAGACGGGTCTCCCTTGTGACCGGGGTTGATAAAGATCCCAATAGTGACCGGCATCTCTTTCTTGTGAATCAAGTTGTCGAACACAATCGTAGCGCGAAACTGGCCCTTTTCGCCGACGTACGCGTGGCCGTCCTGAAAGACCATGACGTTGGTCGGCTGCGCTGCGTCATACTGAGCTGGGACGTAGATCCAGTATTTCCGCGTGGTGCCTTCGAATACCTTGCTAGTCCAGGAGTGCTCGGTGACTTTCCCCTGCGGCACGCCTTCTTGTCGCTCAGATTCGGGGCCCAGTTTAAATTTGGGCTCGGCGGCGGAGACCGCGAGATTGCCGCACAGGATGAGTGAAAGAGTCAGTTGAAGGAAGTGATTCCGAAGGATATTCAGCATGATCGGAGTTCTCAAGGAATGAAGGTCAGAGAGGTTGACTCGCGAGTCGTTGTTGATGATTTGAGCCACAGAATAACACAGAAGAAACACGGAAAAAGAGCAGGCAGTCTCCTTCCATTTCCGTGCGTTTCTGTGTCATTCTGTGGCAAAATTGGCCCACTTGAGATAGTTTCAAGGTCGCTGATTACTGGTCTGAAATAGTCATTTCACCGCTATAGAAATTATTTCGTCCAGTAATCGAATACTAATACCTTGTCAATCACCGGCCCGACCAGTTTCACGAACTCCTGGTGTGCGGGGTGCGGCAAATAGATCTCGCGGCCTTTTTCGTCCGCGAAGGTGACCATGAATCCGTGCGTGAAGCCATCCGCCTTCATTTCCACGCTGACGTCGGTTCCGGTCTCGAAATCGATGATTTCCTTGATCTTCCCCGGCAATGCGGAGAATGCGTCGACGACTTCCTTGACTTGTTCCGGTTTGGCGTCGTCCTTGAACTTGAAGAGGACGAAGTGCCGTAGCTTCTTGGCACTTGCGGACGCGGCCGGTGCGGCCGTGTTGACACCCAAGGCTTCCAGCATGCGATCGGCCACGAAGCGATTTCCCTTGTCATTGAGATGGACCCCGTCGGTGGTCAGGATTCCCTTTTCGTCGTCGAATTTGTTCTTCGCCTTCAGGTACTCGACGAACTGTTTCCGTAGGTCGAGCAATTGGGACTTGGTGTCCTTGGCCACTTTACGGCTGATTTCACAGTAAATCCCGAGCATTTCGTCGAGCGGGTTGCCTTCGTTGGTCTTTTCGCCAATGACGCTGGGGGTGGTCAGGATCACGCGGGCGCCGGCATCGTTGATCTGCTTAATGATCCGTCGCAGGCCCCCTTCGAATTCGTCTTTCGGGGTCCCTTTGCCGTTCTTGGAATGCCACACGTCGTTGATGCCAATATAGATCACGACGATCGTGGGCTTTTCGCCGAGGACGTCCTTCTCCAGTCGCTTCTCGATGTCGGGGACTTTGTTGCCGCTGATTCCCGCTCCGTGGATGAAGACTTTTTTCTCCCCGAGCTTTTCGGTGACGTCTTTCTTAATTAACGTCACATAGCCCAGCGGGCCGTCACCGGCCTGAGTGATGGAATCGCCCAAAAAGACAACCCGGTCGCCAGCTTTCAAGGGAGCATCCTCAGCAGTTGCTGCATTTGCCAGGCCCAGTGACAGCAGGGCCAGGCTGAGTGTCGAAAGTAACCACGAACGACGCGACAAGTTTCGCATGCGAGCATCCTTCCAAGAGAGTGAATCGACGTAGGCAGTCGGCTCGGAATTTACGACCGAAGACAATGATGAGACCCGGGAACTGCAACACGGATCGCGGGGGCCCGTAGTTACGAAGGATATCGTGTGCGGCGCGAGTCGTCCAAGCAACGGGGAAGGGAGTGTGGGAATGACGAATTCAGCACTCTTTCCACGTGGCAACCTCACTACCGGGGGTGTATTATCGATGTACATGTCTTTCTAGTCTTATTGGCTCATTCTTGATCCATTAGTGGGGGCCGTTTCCCATGGGGCGCGTTCAGTCGCAGTTGGTGTGTTCACTGTTTTGTGGTGTTTTTCTGTTCGGGCTGAATTTGTTCGGGGCCGGGGCGTCATGTCGCGCGGATGAGTTCACCATCATTGATGAGCAAGGTCAGGAATCGACCTTCGAGGCGGAACTGGTTGGCAGTGATGATCAGTGGCACGCGCTGGCGATGGCGGATGGGCAGTACAAACTGGTCCCTCAGGCAGCCGTTCGCAAACGCGTGCCGAAGGAAGGGCCGACTCCACTGACACCTCAGGAAGTGGCGGAAGAGCTGCAACTGGAATATGGGCCGGATTTGTTTCGCTATGACGTCCTGGGCAATTACGTCGTCGGAATGGTCTTAGCGACGCCCTTGCCGAAGACTTCTGAACCGCGAATCAAAAAGGTCCTTGACCGTGCGACTGGCTTTATGAAGAAGGTCGAAACGGCATTCGCGACCTTCTTGAAAGAGGCAAAGATTACGTCGAACAAGCCCAAGTATCCGCAGGTCATGCTGATCTTCGAAACCGATATCGAGTTCGAAAAGTATGCGGAACGGATTACGAATCAGCGCGGAGCGCTGGTGGCCAGGATTGCCGGATTCTATTCGCCGATCACCAATCACCTGGCGATCCGCCTGGAAGAATGCAGCTCGTTCGAGACGCCGTTTCACGAGGCCATCCACCAGCAAGTTTATAATTGTGGTCTGACGCAACGGTTGTCTCCGGTTCCCAAATGGTTTCACGAAGGGATCGCGACGGGATTTGAAGGAGTGAATGGCAAGGTCGTCTCGCATCCCATCAAGATCAGCCCCCGGTATGCTCGTCAGTCGCTCGTGGAGGACAACATGAGCTGGGAGGATATGCACATCCACGACCAGACGTTCCGCGGCGACGTGCTGGTTTCTGAGGCCTATGGCCAAGCCTGGGGTTTACATTGGCTGCTGATTACGAAGTACAAGCCGGAATACAACAAGTATCTCAAACGGTTGTCTCAAAAGCCGACCTTAGGGGACGACAGTGCGGAAGAGCGGAAGGCTGATTTCGCCGAAGCGTTCAAGAAGCCGATGGGCGAAATGGAGCGCGAGTTTCCCCAGATTCTGGAGCAGGCGATCAAAAAGCAGAAGTTCACAGGCGACCCTCCCAAGCCGCGCGGCCTGTCGGTGACGGAGTCGAACTTGGGAAAAGTGACGATGACGGCCATCAAAGGGAACGGCATTTTGCGGGTCGAGGGGCAGTTGTTCAACCAGTCTCCGCTGCGGCCGATGAGTTTCCTGGTGATGGTGCTCACCGACGATGGAAGTTTTGCCCTCTGGTTTCACGACAAAGTGGAAATCGGGAAGACGGTTCCGCTGGCGGCTCAGGCGGCGAATCAGCGTTTGGGAGGGGCCGGTGGATCGGGATCCGGCCAGACGTTTCAAGTGCTCGTTCGATCGGCACCAGCGGATAGTGCGCGGATCGCCGAATGGCGCGGCCTGCGAGGCACCCGCGTGTTGGAAGAATTCACCAACCGCCGCAAAGCCCAGGCGGATGCAGACCCCGACGATAAAGAGTAGGATTGACCACGCGCAACAAGTCACAAGGAGTTCGGTTTGAGTAAGGCAGTGGTCATCACGTTCGACAAGTGGCATTGTGGATTTCTCGGTTGTCAGGGTAACCCGTGGGTGGATACCCCTCACCTGGATCAGTTGGCTCTGCGAGCGACGGTTTTCGATCAACACTTCGCCGAGAACCTGACACCGGCTGCGGCCCAGCATGCGTGGTGGACCGGTCGCTTCCAATTTCCTCTCGCCGCCGAGCAACAGGATCGCGAGCCGACTTGGCTACCCTGGCTCACCGAGCGACGGATTGAGACGACGTTGCTCTATGACCCCGCTGCGCAGTTGCCGCTGAATCGCGAGCAATTTGCCGTCTCGCGAGCAGTTCCGCTGGATGATGTTCCGGGCCTCCATTACGAGCGTGACGTTCCGCGCTTTGCACGGGCCGCCATTGCGCGGATTAAGCAAATGGCACAGCATCCAGAGACCTCGGAGTTGCTGTGGATCCATGTGGGCGGACTACCCGTTGACGAACCCAGCCTCGCCTGCGACGAACTCTACGGCGATGATTCAAGCGGATCACCGGCTGGCAAATCGACGAGCGCTGGTGCAGGTGATTCCGACGAGGAAGAAGAGAACCCTGATTTTCCGCCCCGTTTCTGGCGACGCAAACGCTCCTCTCCGCGCGAGCTGGCCGATGCCAATTTGCGAGGCACGGGTTGGAGTACGAAGACGGGAGTCTCCAGTCAGGTGGATTGGCGTCGGCGTCGAGACCTCTATTCGGGGCAGGTGACTCAGTGGGATGCTTGGATCGGACGAATTCTACACGCGGTGACAGCGTTACGTCAGACGGCACCGGTACTGCTGGCCTTCACGGCTGGGGCGGGAGAACATCTGGGCGAACATGCCAGCATCGAGCCTTCACCGGACCTGTTTGAAGAACAGATCCACGTGCCGTTAGTCATTGAAGTGCCCCTGGACGAAGCCCTGTCGGGCAGACGTCTGGCCCTCAGTCAGTCGGTCGATCTGGCCGCGACGTTGCTCGACTGGTTCGAAGTTGCGGTTCCAGACGGAGCAACACTCGATGGTCAATCGCTGCTGCCTGTGATTCGTGACGATCAGCCCCTCCTCCGAGACACCGTCTATGTGGGTGACTCGGCCCACGCGGGAGTTCGCACGAGCGACTATTACTATCGCCAGCAACTACAACCGACGGGGTTGGAACCTCAAGAGCTGATCTTTGTGAAGCCCGATGACCGGTGGGATGCTGATAGCGGGTTGCGGCAATTTATTGATGCGGCAGATGAGCTCAGCCTGAAATGGCGTGAGTTTGTGGCCGCGATTCAGACGCGAGCCAACGCGTAGCCCGACTCAGCGAGTCGGGCTACGGGCTAACATCGCCACTGCGTATGCACAGGCGGCGCTTGCGAGGTCTGCGCTCAGTTGTGCAGAGAGATCCACGATTTTGACCCCACCAAGACGCGGATGCGTCTCAACAATCTGTCGAGCAAGGAAGCTTCCTGAACCCGAAATGATCACCGTCTGGCGTGGCTCACGATCGATGAGGACTTTCTCAAGTGCCGTTGAGATCTGTTCGATTTGGCGGTTGGCGAGATATTGTGCAACGACGGTTGCGGCTGCGGCATCCAATTCCAGTCGATCACAGCAGAGTTGCCGCGCCAGACGATCATGAGCTGCGAGCCGCGTGGCTGGTCGGCCGTTGGCTGTCTCGGTGTCGTGGGCATCTTCGGGAATTTTTCCCAGCCACAGCCAGACATCCAACGTCGTCGCAAACCACTCTGCGGCGAGAGGACACATCGTGCCCTGAAACGGAACGGACGGAGCCAACGCACACAGCGGCGTTCTGCGGACGCCCGTGTAAACCAGCTCGCCGGCCATCATCCGCGTGGCGTCGGTGAGTCCGATCGTGGAGGGAAGTCCGGCGTCGATGGGGATCAAGTCGGTCGTCGTGGTCCCGATGTCAATCAACAGGGCAGGCAGGCTCTGCGTCCAACGAGCAGTCCAGGTGGCGAGTGCCTGCCAGTTTGAAGCGGCAGCCGCGAGTGGCTGAGCAATCGCTTCGGCGGGCGTGACGAACTTGCCCGTCGTCAACCAAACATGAACGGGTCGTGGACCGGCAACCTCTTGCACGGCGGCCAGGATCTGGGCGACTCCTGCGGCTTTGGTTTCGTAGCAGTCGGCCAGTTCGGCGGTCATCGTGACCGCGATTTCGCAGGCTCCAGGGAGCAGGCTTTCCAATCCGCGCAGTTCATCTGCCAACGCATCAGGGGTCTTCCAGATGGCGAAAGGGCGTGAAGCACAACGGCCTTCAGAATTGGCCGCTTTCAGATTGGCTCCGCCGATATCGAACCCCAGGACAGACATTGTTGGCTTGCATTTCCCCTTGAAGCAGTCCAGCGACCGGCTATTCAACGAAAACAGCCCGGCTGTTTTTACAAACAACCGGGCTGCGAATTCTACTCTGTCTCAGGTCAAATTACTTCTTGGCTTCGACCTTGAAACCCTTGTCGAAAGCCTTGTCGTTGAAGACGAGTTCGATTTGCTCGTCACCCTTGAGGGCTTCGGTCTTGGCTTTGCACTTGTCGCAGCAGAAGCAAACGTCGACATCGCCAACCTTGATCTTGGTGGCGGTGTTCAAGTCAGCACCCGACAACGGGCATTTGACTTCCTTGGCTTGCTTGGTTTCGACCAACTGCATGTTGGCACGAGCGGCGAACTTGGCGGTGTCCTTCTTGAAGGCTTCCGGGCAGCCACCACAGCAGAAGTAAACCTTGGCACCCTTGTACTCGACGCTCTTGTCTTCCTTGGCGGCCTTCGTCTTGGCGACGGGGCACATGGCCTTGAATTCCTTCTTGGCATCTTCGGCAATGATCGACGAAACGAAGGCGAACAAAGCGATTGACGCAACTAACGAAACGCGACGCAACATGTTTCTGCTCCTGAGTTTGAACTAAAAACCATACGGTTGAGAGGACCATAAAAAGCCCCCGCGAACAGGCGGGTTTATGGTCCAGTGACGTTCTGCTGGTCAGTTCACGTGACGTTGCGAACCCGTTGTTCGCGAATCCTTGGGAACTGATTTGACCGCTATCGATTACGAATCGAGAACTCGGTCGGTTGATTCTGATTTCGTCCACTGCTTTCGTCCAAGGCGGCACGGCAGAGACGAACAATGAGACAATTCACTGAGAAAAACTGAGCCAATATGAAGAAGTTGGAGTGGTCTTAGACCACCCAGCGGCACAGGCGGGCGCAGGACTCAGGCCCCGAATCCGGGAAGGCTGAGTAGGCGGCGGTCAACACTTGAGATGGTGTGAGTTCACCGGCAGCGATGTTTTCGATGTGCTGAGACATCCACACGACGAAGTGGCGCAGCACGATTCCATTGAATGTAGTGCGATTGGTGCGGGCCACCTGATTGGCGACTCGGCAGCCGCAACGCCCAGAATCATGAATCCCCGGCCGGGATTCTGTGGCCGGCGTGGGGGAAACAGCGGCTTTTTGGGCTGCTTGTAGCCGCTTCAGACAGCAGGGGGGCAGAGCGTGATTCTCGGCCGGCTGCTTGGCGGATTGCGCCACGGCGATTCGTTCCTGGGCACAGCAGCAGGGACGTAGGAGCACTTGCGGCGTCACAATGAGTAACGCCAGCAATGTGATCAGGCTACGTTGCAGTCTGCCACGTCGAAACATGTTCGAACCCGAGGGTGAATTTCCGGCACAGTCGCCGCGTCCGCTATTCTATCGTCCAAAATCAAAAATCAACAAGAGTGATTTCGTCTTTGGCTCTAGTTTGAACAGGAAGTATCCGCCCGGCGTCATCCTTGGTGAAACAGTCCAAATCTGCCCAAGTGTCAGATCTTCGCGACAACGTACATCAAAAGGTGGATGGGGATGAAGAGATTCCCATAAGTCCCATTTGTCCCATTGAACTCGTGGATCTGCGGCCGGCGACGCCTGAGCCAATCCATTGCCAAATGTGGGCAACTTTCACGAGACATCGATCGATGACGGATCGTCGTGCAATTTGATTTGTTACCGTCCAGATCCTCTTTTTTCTGCAGGTGTGGCAATTCCGATCGGCGACGAATCTAAGATCTCCGAAGTCGAACTGAGATAGAGCAATTGCAGCGTCACAGTTGGATGAAATCTACTTGATGGATGCGGCGTAACAATAGCTGTTGTAATGTTTTGTGATTCATTGGTTATGCCAGATAAGGCCGGGTGTGCACCGCGACTTACGCTCAAATCCTCGTCGAGATAAGTCAAGGTTTCATGTTTCCTGGGCTCGGTTCTTTGGGTTCAATGTGACTTTCGGTGGGCCGAGGCATACCGATTGCGTAACGATCCAATCCAGTCACCCATTGACTTGATTCTGGGGGGACAAACAGGAAAAACAAACTCCACACGGATGAGTCTTCCGGTGGCGAATTCTCGATTTTTGCAACAGGAAGCTAATCATGACTACTGAAACCATGACAGAAAGCTGGAGCGATCTGAAAGACCGCGTTCGGGGCAAATGGTCTCATTTGACCGACCATATTCTTGAACAGGGTAAAGAGAGCAAGGACAAGCTGGTCAGTATCATTCAACGCATGACCGGTGAAAGCCGTGAGAAGATCAATGAGTTCATCGATCACGGCACCGAGATGGCCTATGACTGGTACGGACGAGCCAGCGAGGCGGTGCAGGCCGGTAGCCAGCAAGTTCAGGACGGGGTGAAATACGCCCGCGAGTCCATTGAGACATGCACCGAACAGACTGGCAAGATGGTCCAGGCACGGCCGGTCGAATCACTGCTAGTGACATTCGCCGTCGGCGTGGCTGCGGGTTTAGCGCTGGAAATGGTATTTCGTTCCAAGCCCACTCCTCAATCGATGCTGCAGAGCCATCTGAACCAGATGCAGAACCACCTGCACAACTTGCAGAATCAAATGCCGCAGATGCCGAACATGTCGTCGCTGCCGTCTTATCAGGCGGTCACGAACGCTTTCGGCAAATTCATGAAGGACCACTTCAACTGTGCTTAATCGCGGTTGAGTGCAAGACGTAAGTGCTAGCCCGACGCATGAGATTGGGGGGTATCTGCAAAAACCCCGCTTGTGCGCCGGGTTATTGTACGTAGCCCGACTCTCCGAGTCGGAACTCCCGACTCAGAGAGTCGGGCTACTTCTTCAACCGCTGGCGATACTTTTCGTAGAACCGCGTCTGGCGCGTTTCCGCGTTATAGGGCCTGCCGTCCACGAACGTTCCCTTAATCTGCGTGGTCTGCAACAGGGGATTGCCGTCAGCGATCACGATGTGGGCCAGCTTGCCCGCAGTCAGCGACCCGACTTGCTTGTCGATTCCCAAGATCTTGGCGGCGTTCAGCGTGATGCTTTTCAGCCCTTCCTCAGCGGGCAAGCCATACGCCACCGCCTGGGCCGCTTCAAATGTCGTATTGCGGCTGTTCGAGGCGTCATCTGAGCGAATACAGAAATTGATGCCGGCTTCGAACAGTCGTCCGGGGTTCGCATAAGGCGCATCGAACGGGTCGTAATCCGCGGTGGGACGTGTCATCACGGGACCGATTATGACCGGCACGTTGCGGGTCTTCAGTTCACCCGCCAGCTTCCAGGCGTCAGTCCCTCCCAGCAGAACAATCTTCAGCTTTTCTTCCTCAGCGAACAGTAGAACTTCGGCAATTTCCTGACGCTGGTTGGCTTCAATGAAGATGGGCTTCTCGCCTGCGAGATACGGTTTCAAGGCATCGTAGCGCGGGTCGGCCAGTGGGGGAGATTGCTTCGCCGCCACCGCATCGGTCTTCAGCTTGTTATAGAGCCGGCCCTGTTTGAGGAACTCTTTGAGATTGTCGAGTTGTTCCTGACGTTTCTTTTGAGCTTCTTCCCAGTCCGGCTTTTTGATGGTCGGTTTGTGGAGTGCCCCCGGCCAGCGGATCACCAGGCCGACTTCCAGGTCGAGCAGCATGTCGGGGACCGTCCAGCCTCCCAATTTCACCGCCGAGGCCTGCCCGGAGATGGTGCCGCCGGAGGGAATTGCCAGCACTGTGGTGATGCCTCCCGCACGTGCCACAGGGATCAATTCGGAATCAGGATTCACGGCGACTCCCGACCGCAAGTCAGGTTGGAACTGGCCCGCTTCGGCGTAGTCGTGAGTCTCCGAGACCTTGCCAATCTCAATCAGCCCGAGCGTCGTGCCCGCGTCGATGATTCCGGGATAGAGATGCAGTCCCGTGAGGTCAAGCGTCTTGGTATCAGCGGGGATGGGCAGATCTTTGCCGAGAGCGGTGATCTTGCCACCCGCAATTAAGATGGTGCCTTTATCAATGTCGGCGGCATCCACCGGATGGACCGTGGCACCCACCAGTGCATATTGGCCATTAGCGGCTTCGGTGAAATCGACGACGCGAGCGCGGATCTCTGGAGGCGAGATCGGCAAGCTGGCCGAAGCCTGTTGCCGGGCAGCACCGGCGGGGGTCATCGCGGTCGGTTGAGCGGCCCGGTTGAAGTAGACTTCGCCTTCGACAAGTGTCATCTCGCATCGGGAAAAGGCATGCAGCGGATGTCCGTTGAAGATCGCCACATCCCCGTCTTTGCCGACTTCCAGTGAGCCGATGCGGTCCTGCAGACCGAGTTCTTTGGCAGGATTCAACGTAATTGTTTGCAGGGCGTGCTCGGGGGCCAGCCCGCCGTAGCGGATGGTTTTCGCCGCTTCGAGATAGAGATGCCGGATCAGTTCCCAATCGTCGCTTTTGACGACCGTGTTGATCCCCGCCTGGTGGAGCAGGGCGGCATTGAAGGGGGTGGCGTCATACGCCTCGACCTTATACGCCCACCAGTCGGCGAACGTACTGCAACTGGCTCCGTGAGCCGCAATTTCGGGAGCGACTTTGTAGCCTTCCAGAACATGCTGCAGCGACCAGACGCGGACACCCAGTCCGGTGGCCACTCGTAGCAGCATCAGGATTTCATCAGCCCGGTAGCAATGGCTGTGAATAAATTTCGTTTGGTTCACGATGTCCATCAAGGCTTCCAACCGCAGGTCGCGGCGGGGTGGCAGCAGTTGTGTGGCCTTGTCGGGCGCGGCTTGGATGGCTTGTTGGTATTCCAGCCACTGGCGGCGGTAATCGAGCGCTTCCATGAAGGCTCGGTTGAGGGTTGCTTCGACCCCCATACGCGTGTTGGGGAAGCGGTTTCGCTGGAACTTGACGTTTTCACCTAGGGCAAACTTCACCCCTTGCGGGGCGTCGGCCAGGATTTGTTTGGATGCCGGCTCGCCATACTTCATCTTGACGACAGCATCCTGTCCGCCAATCACGTTGGCGGAACCGTGGAACAGCCTGGCGGTTGTGACACCGCCCGCGAGTGCTCGATACGCCGAGACATCGCTGGTCGAAACAGCATCTTTCACGCGGACTTCCGGGACGATGGAGAGCGTGGCTTCATTCACGCTATCCAGTCCATCGCCAATCATGATGTGACTGTGGGTATCAATGATCCCCGGCATCACAAATTTGCCCGCGGCATCAATGACCACGACGCCCGCTTCTGGCGTCAGGTCCTTGCCAATCGCCGCAATCTTGCCCGCCTTGATGAAGATGGAGGTCTCGGGGAGTGTTTCTCCCTTACCATTTAATACCGTGGCTTTCTGAATGAAGACGTTGCCGCCCGTTGGCAGGGTTCGCTTGAGGCGATCGGCGTCGAGTTCCACCGGCAACTCGGTGATCCCAGCTTTTGTCGCGGTGGCAGGTTTGGCGTCGTCGGGTTCGATCCCTTTGATCTCGACCGCGTTCGGCGGCATGGGAGGGGACATCTCACGCTGGGCGGTGAAGTTCGTCTGCGCACCGAAGGCCGATTTGAGGATTCCCTTCAGTTGCGGCGGTGTCCCCATCAGCCCCTGGACCGAGAACTTCAGTTCGATCTCACGGTCGCCGGCGCCGATCGACACGACCCACTCGGCCTTATCCTTTTCGACCTTGCCGCTGGTGAGCTTGCCGTCTCCCTGGGGGCTCTTGAATGTGCCATTCAACCGCGTCCCGGTTTGCGTGAGGACGAGGTCGCAATGGACGGGCCCGTCGGCCGCTTCGATGTCGAGCTTCCAGCGGCCTGCCAGTTCGAGTCCCGGTGAGCCGGAGTCCTTCGGGACGGGCTGAGCGTCCTTCTTGTATTCATATTTCTTGCCGTCGACGAACAGGAATCGGACCTGGCTGCGTTCATCATCGAAGGGACCGGTCAGGACGACGACGTGACCCAGTTTGCCCGGCGTGATTGATCCGAGTCGTTGTTCCTGACCGAGAATCGTTGCGGCTTCGGTGGTGATTGCGGCCAGGGCGGCGTCTCGCGGGAGACCGGCTTGGATGATCTGCCGCAGCCCTTTGAAAAAGTCGGCAGGCTCATTCAAACCTTGCGAACCGGCGGCCAATTTCAGGCCAGCGGCCTTGAGCGCTTTCGGCCCGGCCACTTGCAATCGCCAGCGGTCGCGGACGTCTTCGAGTGACCGAAGCGGATCCTGGAGATCGGCTGTGAGTTTGTCGGGTACTGGTTTCGGTTCGGCTTTGGGCTCGTCGCCGTAGTCCAGAGTGAGCACCACGCTGACCTGTTTTTCCTGCAGGCGAGCGAGCGAACGTTCGGCGTCTCGACCGCCCCACAAGGTCAGGCCGAGTTCTTGTTCGGTGGCGAAATTGAGAGCCCGCTCGATCTCGTCGCGCGTGTTGGCCGTAAACCAGACTGGGAGTTGCTTGGTGATGACCGGCTGCAGTCCCTCGAGAACCGCATCTTGCAACGGCCGCGGAATCTGTGGGATGCCGGCTTTGAACAGCGTCTGTTGTTGGGCATAGCGGCGAGCATCCAGAAAGATCTGACGCAGATGTGCCGTGCCGCCCATCAGGGTGTGCGGGTAGCCTTCTTCACGCGGCCCGAAGACTCGGAACTGCGACATGGTCGGAGATTGCAACAGGCATTCTCGCAGCGTGACGCCGCGCGTCGTGATCAGTGTGCCGCGACCGCTCGCCAATCGGCCGCTGGGGACGATGTGCAGAGTCGTGAAGCCGAGTTGCCGGCGTTTCTCCAAGGTGTCGTTGTCGAGCCTCAGGTGCTCGGCGGCCTCGTATTCGGGTGTCAGGCTCTTGCGGTTGTCGACCCGTGTGGCAGCCAGGGCGTAACGGCTGACGTCGATAGGAGCCGGGGCGGCCGGCTGTGCGGCCTGATCCGGGTTCAGCAGTGCTGACGTGGCGGCATCGATAAAACCGGCGTAGACCACGTGTCCTGGAACTTCGATGACTTCGGCGTCTGCGGGAATAGGAATATCGGCTCCCACGGCGACAATCAGACCATCTCGCAGGATGACGCGCCCGTTTTCAATCTGCTGACCGGGGGCCGTGACGATCGTGGCCTGGGTGATGGCGACAGCCCGGGGCTCGAACTCTGCGGCGCGCGCGGGTTCGACATGGCCAATCAGGTCAATTCCGCAAATCAACCCCGCACACAGCGCCGCGAGCGTATAATAGGAGTTGATACGACCCCGAAAACGCTTGGTCGGTGGATGCAAAGCGTCCGCAGCAGGCTTGAGTTTTAGGGTTGATGGCGAGAGATTGTGCTCGAGAGGCGTGGTCATACGCGAAGGGCCCGGTCAGTTGATGTCAATTTCGAGTGATGAGTCGTCGCGGGGCTGCTGGCGAGGTCTTTTTGTAGGACGGACAATCCTGTCCGTCGCGCGGCGGGTCGAACAGCCGGACAAGATTGTCCAGCTTACTCGGAGCGAATGGCCCTGATCACAGGTGGAAATTCGCTCGAAAACCGCCATATCCGTTACAGAGTCTTCAGCTTAACAGTGCCGGGAAGCCGATACTAGAACAGAATCCAGTCGAAAAATGTTGCTAGCCGTCCGGAATGAATTGACACATTCTCGTCAAAAGATATGATAGGACTAGTGATTGCGCTGAACGCGGCCCAATTGGGGACGGTTTGAGCGATACTCTTCAAGGCTCAGCACGGGTAAGTGAGCTAAATCTTAAGCGGCTCGTTTTGCCGTTTTTTGCTAGCTGCCCAATAAGTGTGTGGCGTTTTCCACTTGAAGAGTCATCCGGTAATCGTTCCGAATCGACGCGAACACGATAAGCAAAGTGGCTGCTCGCGGATCCCTCAGGTTTTAAGGACCCCTTAAGACTGTCAGAAATGTGGGAGACGTTGGATTTGAAACCGGTCGTGCGGTGCTGTGATTTTTATCACCGGCAGAGAATTTGTCACCGGAATCGAATCTCTTGGCGAGCATTTCTATCTGCGGTGCGTCATTTGCGAAAAGTGGGTATAGAACCTGCTGTCGTAACTGATGAAACTGCTGCAGTGTCACGACCCTGATTAAGACTAAGGGTTTCTGAAGCAAGTTGGCGATTGGGGTTTGTCTGGTCACGAACCCCAGGTCGCTCCCGATGATATCGGGCCACTCGCTGGCACGAGTCGCGGTGTACCGAGTGGCAATAGACATAGTGGTTCTCCTGAGCCACCCCGGTAAATTGTGGTTCTGATGAATCACCCCAGTAGACGTTGGCTCGAGCCAGAGTAGGGATTCCCCAGCGAAGAGATTCATTCGGGAAAACGTTGAGCAATTCGGGGCAATATTTGAGTTCGATGCGTTTCGGAAGCCGATTTGCAATTGACCCTCTGATAGGCCCGCTGTGATGGGGTATCGACGCTACGAGACCCGGTTTGTCGTGCAGCCAGGTGCTGACGACGAGTAAAGTTCGTGTGTACTTTTTTGGCCGCAGGAGTGGATTTCACCCTTAGCTGGTTAGCCTGTCTCAAAACCTGTGCACTGGTGCGATAACGCTCAGTCTGAGTTGCCATCGCGCTGCTGGAAGTCGGGTTTTCTGGAAGAGGTTTTGCAGCCGGCGTTGTGAAGTCCTGAGTGCTGGCTCAGTAGTATGTGGGCTGCGACTTGGTGCCGGAGATCGGCGCAGAGATCATCGTTGCAGCCTAGCAGGCAACGTCGGTGCGGATACTGTCAGTATCCGTCACGGATGTGCCGAGTTCTGTTTGTTTTGTGTTTGGATTTTCGTTTCTGAGTTGGAAGAACAGCATGGCAGTGAATAGCTCCGGTTCGACGGACAGCGATCCCGAGGCCCCGCCACGACGGCGGCGTACCGTCAAGAAGAAAACGGATGCGGCTCCGGCAGAAGTTGAACGGGTAGAACCCGTCGCTTCGACTCCCGAGCCCGAAGCGGCCCCCCGGCCGACGCGACGCCGGGCTCCCGCCCGCCGCCCGGAACCGGAACAAGTCTCTGATTCGTTCGGATTTGATCCCGAAGAATTCCTGCCTCCCGCCGTTGAAGAACGTCCTGAGCGACCGGAACGTCCCGTCCGCGAACGCCGTCCGCGTGCAGCGTCTGTCGAAACGCCGCGTGAACGACCGGCGCCCGTGGTGGAAGAAGCACCTCCGGCCCGAGCAGAACGCTCAGAGGGCCGCACCGAGAACCGTACTGATCGCTACGAAAACGACCGTTCCAATGAGGGTCGCGGCGACTTTGGCGACACTCATGGTGGCGACAACCAAGGTGACGGCGGCGAAGAAGGTTCATTTGTCGAAGGGGGCGAGGGTGGCGAAGGGGGTGTCGACAACGGAGAAGGTGGCGAATTCCAACGCCGCCGTCGCCGTCGCCGTCGTTCTCGCAATGGCCGTGTCGAAGGTGGCCCACCCAACGCACAGAGTAATACAGGCGCTCCACGCCAGAATCCGCCGCGATCGAATTCGCAGGGTGGCGGTGGTGGTGGACGTCACATGAATAATGGTGGTGGCTCGAACGTGCAGCGCGGTCGCCCGCAACGTAGTGGCGGCGGTGGGCGATTCCCCAATCAAGGTGGGGGGGGCGGCGGCAACGCCGGTGGACAGCAACGCGATCGTGGCTACAACCGGGACAGCAATCGTTCGGGCGGCAACAACGGTGGTCCGCGTGATAACTTCCGTGACCGCAACACGATGTCCGAACAGGCCATGGCCGATATCCCCGGCACGGAAGTGTCGGGCGTCCTGGAACTGCATCCCAAGGGCTACGGCTTCCTGCGAGATCCTTCTAACAACTACGCTTCATCCAAGACCGACGCGTTTGTGTCGGGCACGTTGATCGAACGCTGCAATCTGCGTGAAGGCGTGTTGATTAAGGGTGAAGCGATTCCTGGTCCCAAGGGACAAGGGCCGCGTCTGAAGAGTGTTGAATCAGTCGAAGGCCGGACGGTCGAAGAGTACCAGAAGATCAAGACGTTCGACACGCTGACCGCCATCAACCCGCACGAGCAAATCAAGCTCGAAACGGGTCCGATGCCGATCACGATGCGCGTCATGGATTTGCTTTGTCCGATCGGCAAGGGACAACGTGCCCTGATCGTGGCTCCGCCGCGAACCGGTAAGACGATGCTCCTGCAGGACATTGCGAACTCGGTCAGCAAGAATCATCCGGAGATGTACTTGATCGTGTTGCTCATCGACGAGCGGCCCGAAGAAGTCACCGAAATGCGACGCAACGTGCGTGGTGAAGTCATCGCGTCCTCGATGGATCGCGATGTCGAAAGCCACGTCCGCATCTCGCAACTGATTATCGAACGCGGCAAGCGGATCGCCGAATCAGGTGGCGAGGTCTTCATTCTGCTCGATTCAATTACGCGTACGGCCCGCGCCTTCAACAAGTGGGTGGGCAGCAGTGGCCGGACGACGTCGGGTGGTTTGGACGTCAAGGCGTTGGACATCCCCAAGAAGATGTTCGGTACCGCTCGTCTGTTCGATGAAGGTGGCTCACTGACCATTGCAGCGACCGCCCTGATCGAAACCGGCAGCCGCATGGACGATGTGATTTTTCAAGAGTTCAAAGGCACGGGCAACATGGAAATGGTGCTCAGCCGCAATCTGGCCGACCGCCGTATCTGGCCGTCGATCGACATCCAGCAGTCCGGCACGCGACGCGAGGAAAAGATCCTCTCACCCGAAACTCTGGAAGGTGTGACGATGCTGCGTCGCAGCCTGTTGTCCCTGAGCCCCGTCGAGGGCATGGAACAACTGACTCGCATCCTGCAAAAGTATGCGTCGAACAAAGAGTTCCTCGGCAAGATCCGGTCGATTCTGTAATCGATCGAACGTCGACGAGATTGATAACAAAGCCCGGCTGTTGCTTGCGACAGCCGGGCTTTTCTTTTGTAGCGGCACCGTAGGACGGGTCTCCAGGCCCGTCCGATCCCGTAACATTTTTGTAGCCTGTAGGATGGCCGCCTCGGCCGTCGTATTCTTCAGGTCACGACGACGCATGGCGTTGGGCTGATAGTGGCCGTCCAATCCAATGCAAGACGGCCGCGGCGGCCATCCTACAAGCATCCGAGGAGCCTCACCTTCGCATTAACCGACTGGCTTGGCCCACTCTCGCTCGGATTTCCCGCGCAGCACCGTATTTGCCTCAGTTTTTAGCCACTCTGAAAGGAACGCGAGTCGCATTCCGTGACCGATGATCGTGATGATTATCAACAACATAAGCCAAACAATTGCTTCACTGTTGCCAGATCTCCCAAGGTCATTTGCAGCCTCAGGGAATAGCTCGGTCACCACCATTAACGTCAAAGGGCTGGTTGAACTGATGAGCACCGGTATGAAGAACACACCGCTGCCACCGCTGCCCGACATCACAATAATGGGCATGATGAATGAGAGTGCCAGGAACGGCAGAAAACACCAGGCCGCGGTGACTAGCAACGCTTTGACAATCGCTCCGGCACCATTTTTCATCCGCAGTCCACCACTTGCGGCCTGGCAAGCAATGAGTGGCGGGTACAGCCCGATCACGATGGCCGACAGGGCCAGATAAATCACACTGGGGAAAAATACCGTCCGTGCAATCACGCAGACGATCAGCGGGACACGGCAGATCGCTATTAGGCGCCAGACGCTGCACATTTTCTGTCGCACCATATCTTCGCCCGTCATCGGCGAACAACACAGCAAGTCGAGCGTTTGCTGAACCCGTTCTGGAATGAATAGAGTTGCTGAATGAGCACAAAGTCGAACGGTGATTGTCAGCCAAACGACAAAATACGTTAAGACAATGCACTGGCCCGAGATCATCTTGTCCAAGCACAAACCTAGCGCCATTAAAAACACACCGAGCGGTAGGGCAGCCATGCAGATATTCCTGGCCCACCACCAGTTGAGATTTCCACGAGGCCCTTCGCGCCATTCAATGGGATTATCCGTCGGCACATCGTGTTCTCCACGGGGTCTGCGCGATCTCCGAAAGGAAAACCCCCGCGGTTGCAACAACCATCCGAATGAGGCATTCACTGGAGGGACCAGGCACCTGCGCGCCAGCGCGATAAAAACAAAACTGCAGGACAACGAGGGCAAAATTCCAAACACCAGCCGCATCACGATTGAGAAGTCGGCCGGATAGGACAGAATCAGATTCGATCTGAACAAGGTGAGGATCCCGGGTGACTCGAACAGCATATTCAGCAACGGGGGAACATCGAGCCCTAAGTTTGGCCGGAGACACCAGTTGAGGGTGGGAATCAGTGAGAATTGGATGGACTGTTCGATCACGCAGGCCAGGGCGATAAACGCATAGGTTCCCAGCAGCGCGCGAGTCGTCGTCTGAAATGCGGCCGAACAAAAGATGCCGACTGCGGCCAGGCGGATGATGGTCAGGAATAGTCCCAGCAGGGCCATCCATAAGTGCTCGGGTGAGATTCCTCCCAAGGAATAACTGAATGCCAGCAAGGGCAACGACAGGAGCAGAAGATTCACCGCCGCGACGACCTGGCTGAGGAATTTCTCGAAGATGATGGTCCAGGGGCCCAACTTCGTAATCAGCAGCAAGTCCAGCGTTTTGCGTTCTTTCTCGACCGTCAACGTGCTGCAGGCGAGGGCGGGCAGAACCAGATAGATCCCTAGTTCCTGCAGCAGATTCAGGGATGTCAGCACGGGGGCTCCATAACCCAGGCCGCTCACGGTGGACGTTCCGGCTCGAGGCACATTGGCCATCAGGACGCCAAAGCTGATCACCAGCAGGGCGACGGCATAGCCAACCCGCAATTGATACGTACGCGGTCGAGCCGCCAGCTCCTGCAGTTCTTTCATCAACAGCGGCAGGTCCCAGGCACGCATTGAACCCAGCCCGCCACCCGAGGACGGCAGCGGAGTCTTAGTTACATCAAGTGGCGTGGTTGATGGGGGCATGTCGAGAATCGATATGGTGCTGAGTTTGGATGTTGTACAGTGTAGCAAGGAAATGATGTCCGTCGAAATCCGAATGACGAATCTCGCGTAGCCCGACTCTCTGAGTCGGGTACTCCTCATCGAGTACACTCGACTCAGAGAGTCAGGCTATGGTTTGTCATTCCCAACCTACACTATCGCGCCCTCGCAACGCGCTGGTAAGATACTTGGCTGACTCCTACAGGGCCTATTTTCCTCCGTTATGTCCTACAAAACATTCAAAAAACTGCTGGGCGAAACCAGTCTCGAACGGAAGTGTCGCTTCCTGTTCGGGAGTGGCCTGCTGCTATTGATTACGGCCAGCTTTTATTTGTACGGACGCCTTACCGCGGATCTCGTTGAAAAGCAAAACCTCGTCAATGGGCGGCTGTCGACTGTTCCCATTATTCTCTTCAAGCACTGGAAATATCGCGAAGAAAGCGAGACCTTCCGCAAACAACAGGATGACATGCTCGCCGAGTTGAAGGCGGGGACGCTCAAGAACAGTTGGGAGTTGTTTAAGGCCGATCCCGATACAACCGATGCTCTGCTTCGTCCGAGCGACGCTGCGGGATATGATGCGCTCGACAAGCTACGGCAGGGGCTCTCTGAATACTCGCATTTTGACGCAGAGAAGAGCGAATACGTTTATTACGGGGCAATCAAAGCCAGCAAGACGTGCCTCGAGTGCCATTACCATCAGACGCCTAATGTGAAAGAAGGTGATTTGATTGGCATGGCGAAGGTCTCGTTCTCCATGCAGGAGACGAAACGTTCGCTGGCGTGGAACAACGCCATTTTGCTGGCGACCGCTATCGGGACGGCGTTTCTCGCGATGCTGGCGGCTTATGCCATTGTGCGGTACGTCGTCGTGAAGCCGGTCCTCCACTTGAAGGACGTCAGCGACTCAATCGCCAAGGGCAATCTCGATCTGCGGGCCGATATCCGGACGGGCGATGAATTCGAAGAACTCAGTCATGCGTTCAATCGCATGTTGCGGCATCTTGTCGCCGTGCAGGAAGAGCTGCGGCAGGTCAACCATGATCTTGATACGAAGGTCGATGAACTGGCCAAGGTTAACCTGGCGTTGTTTGAAACGAACAACCTCAAGAGTCAGTTCCTCGCGACCATGAGCCACGAACTGCGAACACCGCTCAACAGCATCCTGGGATTCAGCGATGTGCTGGGCGGAGCGGGGAATCTCGACGATCGCCAGCACCGTTATGTGCGCAACATCCAGACCTCAGGTAAGGACCTGCTGACACTCATCAATGACATTCTCGATCTGGCCAAGATCGAGAGCGGCAAGATGGAACTGCATGTGATCGAGCTGTCCTTGATGGACCTGATTGAACGGCTGCTGGGGATGGTGCGTCCGTTGGCCGAAAAGAAGAACATCGACCTCGTGGGTGAAGTCGACCCGTCGATCCCGTTGTTGAAGCAGGATACGGGTAAGCTCCAGCAGATCCTTTATAACCTGTTGTCGAACGCGATCAAGTTCACACCCGAAGGGGGCCGCGTCCGCGTGCTGGCCCGCCGAGTCGATGCCGAGTATTTCGAAATCATCTGCGAAGACACGGGAGTCGGCATTGCACTGGAAGAGCAGGAAACGATCTTCGAAAAGTTCCGGCAGGGGAACCTCACACCGGGCGGGAACAGTGCCCTGACTCGCGAGTTTGCCGGTACCGGTCTGGGTTTGTCGATTGTCAAAGAATTGTCGAAACTGCTCGGTGGCGAGGTCAAACTGCAAAGCGAGATTGGTAAGGGGAGTACCTTTACCGTCCGTCTGCCGTTTCAGATCCGCGAACAGTTGCCCCTGCCCGAGGACCCGTTGCAGCAACATAGCCTGGAGCTCAGCAAGCTTCGCCGGTTAGATCTCACGCGGCTGTCCGCGGCGAAGTGATGCCGATCTTAAGCTCAATCAACTCGTGATGTAGTCACCATGTCCCTGCAGCGCTTTGTCGTCATGCCTCTCGCCTATCTCTGGGCGAGCCCTGCCAGCCTGATTGGGGTTTGTGTGGGTACCTTGGGCCTGCTGACGGGCGGCGGATATCAGTTCCGGCGCGGTGCTTTAGAGTTCCATGGAGGAGCCGTTGCCTGGTCCCTTTCTCGTCTGTGGATTCGCGCTCGCGCGATGACCTTAGGGCATACGATACTCGGTTTGTCGCCCCATGATTTGGATGACACCCGAGATCACGAACACATCCATGTCGGTCAATACTGCCGTTGGGGACCGTTCTTCATTCCGGCCTATTTGCTGTGTTCGGTGGTCCTGTGGTGCCGCGGCCGCAATCCCTACCTCGACAATCCGTTTGAGGTCGAAGCGTACGATTTGTATCCGTGATCCGTTCCGCAGCTAATGCTTGGTCCCGATCACGTTCACTCCACTCCCAATCAACAAATTGTGCTCGTAGGTCCAGCGATAGATCTTGCCCGTTTTTTCCGGCGGCAGCACACGCAAATCACCAAAGCCCGCAGCGTGATACCACTCGGTCAATTCCTGCACCGTGTGATGGTACTGGTACTGCGGAGCAAACCAGTCGAACGTATCACAGACACGGTTCTCCCAATTCGGGTGCGCGCTGAAGTTGACGATCTTGTTGAGCGTCTTGTTGGCAACCGGAATGCCCCCCAACCACGCTCCCCAACGGCACCAGCGTTCGAGTCGTTCCGGGGGCATCTGCACCGTGCGTCGACGCAAGCCTGAGTTGATGATCTCCTGCCACCATTGATTGCGTCGATAGAGCCACACGGCCATCCGCCCGCCCGGCTTGACCAGCCGCGATACCGCATCGAACACGGCTCGCGTGTTGGCATCGTGATGCATCACGCCAATGGAAAAGACAAAGTCAAACGACGCCGGCTGCAGAGGCAAATGCTTGAGGTCCCCCTGCAGAAAATGCACGTTGGGCAGGTGGCCACACAACTGAGATGCCTTGTCGACCGCAGCACTGTGGTCGGCCCCAATGACGTCGGCCCCGGCTTCCCCCGCGACCTTGCTGTAGCGCCCGCCACCGCACCCGGCATCCAGAATTCGCAGGCCCTTTAGTTCGCTGAGTAAGACCCCCGTCTTGGCCTGAAAGGTCGCGCGGTCCTCATCATCATGAGCCACCTCGTATTTGTTCCACTGCAATCCAAAACTTGCCAGATGGGCCTGTTCGACGAAGCGGGGGATGCCGTTGACCAACGGGAATCGGACCTGAGTCGTCGGGTTCCACAGGACATTGGCCGCGGCATCCCAAACCAGCGGCGTGCCAGTTTCGGGATCAATCAACGATTGCAGAAATTCGGAGCGAGCTAGCATGAATACGTGTCATTGACCAAGCGTGAAAACAATCAATGGGGACAGACATCAATACTCATCCCCCGACTTATTACGTCTGAAAGTCCATGATTGTAAGAACGCCTAAGAAAACATTCTGCTGATTATCAGAGTTTGAACCACGAATGACACAAATGACACGAATCTGAATCTTAGAACTTCATTCGGAAAAGTAGCAGTTCGTCTCCGAAATGATTCAATTCTTCCAAATTCGTGTTATTCGGCTCATTCGTGGTTAAAAAATATCTCAGCTTGCTCAATAGTTGACGAGCTACGAGTTTCAGGACTTGATAGGCATTCTAAGTGAAATTCCCTTTCGGCAGCGGCGAGAATCTGTACCTCACCGTTTAGAACTCCACTTCCATCAAATCTTCGGCAATTTCGGTCGCCGGAAAGATGGCGCGGGCCGTCTCGATTCCAATTGGATCATCTTCGGGATGCTGCGGATCGATATGCGTCAAATACAGCCGCTTGACTTGAGCATCCCGCGCCAGTTCAGCCACCGGGGTCGTATTGCTGTGTCCCGATGTGGCCGACCACTGCGCCATGGCGTCTGAAAAGTTGCACTCATGGATCAGCAGATCGACTCCGCGGATGAACTCCAGATAGTCGGGACTCGCGGTCGTATCCGTGATATACGCGAAACTCTTTCCAGGCCAGTCGATCCGAAATCCCGTCGATCCGCCGGGATGAACCAAGGGGATATGGGTGAGCTTCCCGCCGTCTCGCAACGCAACTTCCGCTGCCAGTTCGCGGTATTCGAACCCGGGATTCACCGGAAACAGCGGCTGCGAAAACAGGCACTTCTGGACGTCGGTCAAATAGGGTTCCCGAGCATGCACGGTCGCCCGTGTCAGTTGCTTGATGATGAATGGCACGATGAAGTTCGTCAGGCCACTCACATGGTCCAGATGAGCGTGCGTCAGGAAGATGTCGAGTTCGCTTGTCGTCCGCAACCGCGGCTGGATGCGAAAGGCCGCCGACCCCGCGTCGAATACGACTCCCGTTTCCGGTAGCCACAAACACGCCGTATGCCGGCGCTCATTCGGGTGATAGCCGCCGGTGCCGAGGAATTGCAAACGCATGGAGGGCTTCCAGATTCGGGCTGATGGGAGGGTGAGGCTCCTGCCGAACCGCAAGCGTCAATTGGTTATCGCCAGACTATCCGGTTCGGCAGGAGCCTCACCCTCCCATGTGATCTGTCCGCGAAGCAAGGCTCGAATCTCAACCTACTTCCCGTCGCTGGCCTTCTTCGCCTTTTGAATCTCTTTGACGATGACTTCATCGAGTTCACGCAGGCCTTCGTCGGGGTTGATCTTGTAGAACCCGGCACTGTAATGCGCCACCTTGCCATCCGCACCAATCACCACCCACAGCGGCAACTTGGCGCCGACGCGACGAGGATCACCGAACTGAGCAATCAATTCGCCATCGTCGGCAGCCAACGGATAGGCGAGATTCATAAAGCTCTTCAACTTGTTGACTGAGCGATGAGCCTGCTGAGTCTGGGCCTTATCAGCAAACCGGGCGTCGACCGCAACACCGTAGACCTGGACTCCCAGCTTGCGGCGACGGCTGTAGAGGAAATCGAGGTAGCCCACTTGTCCGTAGGGTTCGACCAGCGGTTCTCCCTGATATTCCCAAAAGTGCAGCACGGTGATTTTTCCAGCCCGGTCAGCGGGGGTCACCGGCTTCCCTTCAATCGACTGAATGGTGAATTCGGGTGCCGACTGACCCAAAAACTTCTTGGCCAATTGAGCCAACTCGCCCGTGCGTTGTTGCTGCCCTTGGACATCACGCGTGATGATCCCCGCCAGTCGGCTGAAGGGCGTCCCCTCGGCAGACTGCTCAATTTTCTCAGCAGCAGCGGCGACCTTGGCCTGTTGTTCGTCCGTCAGTTCGGGGTTTTGTTCGTTATCGGGACGGGCCAAATCTGTCTGCAGTTTGAGCAACAATGCCAGCGGCCCTTCGACCTTGGCGAGTTTCGCCGCATCGAGAGTTTCCAGCGAATCCAGCTTCATGCGCAGCGAGAATTCATCCCCCTGGCCCATAAACAGGCGTTCCTCGAGCTCGACGACCAGCGGGCTATCCTTCTGCACCCACAGCGAGCGTTTGCGGCCGAAGTTCGTCGACACATCGACCTGCCAGCAGTCTCGATCCTGGACCTTCGCGGCCCGTTTGACTTCGAAAGCGCTCGATTCGTTATTCCAGGTCGCTCCCGCCGCCAGCTTATCGACGAACTCAAACACCGGTCGCGGGACGCGAATCGACTGGTTGGTGCCGTTATGCTCCTGCAACAATCGCAATTGGGCCACATTGCTGGGCAGCAGTTTGGAGTTCAAGGAAATCTGACCAAAACGTTCCGGCCAGGGCCACGTTCCACCGCCGCGTTCGTCCATCAGGTAGGCAATGTCGCGACCGCCACCATCGTTCTTCTTAACGAGGCAGTACAAACTGAAACGCTTCACTGGCGGGCTCTCGGCATCGCGGGAAATCTTCACCAGCGACCCGGTGTAGCGCAATTCGACGGCCGCTCCTTCATCCAAGGGAGAAACCAAGCTCAAGCACGGCAACAGGGCCAGCAGTAGTCCATTCACAGTTAATACTCCGCGTCTTAATTCGCAGGAAAAGTTTCGAGTTCCGCCCAATTGCCGCAACGGCGCGGGTGGAATGCCACGCTCACACCGTCCGTAATTCATTGACCTCAGTCAGCGCAGCGTTCCAGATGGTAGCAAAATTTGACTTGATTTGGACAGCCCATCAGGGTTTCTTGATAGGTATGGAGGAAAATCAAAATGACGAATGTCTAATGACTAATGTCTAAATGGGGATGCCGAAGCCGTCGTTTTTCAAAAAACGGGTTGAATTCAAATTCCGGCGGGCGACGCAATCGCGTTCCTTATCGGGACGGGAACAGCTCAACCGACGTCGGACTGGCCGAATAGAGATTTAGTCATTAGACATTAGTCATTCCTCCCCTCCGCTCCGCTTGACCCCGCTCTACCCGCCCCGTACAACCAATATCGAGACAGAATCCTTCCGCATCACCCGCCTGAGGTTATTTCCATGAAAGCTGGTCTCGATCCGCGTCTCTTGCGAACTGTCCATCTGGTGCCGCTGACGGCGTACGGCGCCGACGGAAAGCTGAATCTCGACGCCCAGGCCCAGCATATTCGCCGGATGTATGCGGCGGGGATCCGGGTCTACATGCCGGGTGCCGGAACGAGCGAATTCCACAGTTTGTCGGCGACCGAAATCGTCGATATCGTCCGCGTCACGCGGGAAGCCTCGGGCCCCGATGCTCTGATTTTCGCCCCCGTCGGACTTCAGATTGGGCACGCCATTGAGATCGGAACCCGCTGCCGCGAAGTCGGCGCGACGGGTGTGATGTTCATGCCGTTTGCTCATCCGTATCTCAGCACGGCAGGCATTCGTGACTATTACCTGGAAGTTCTGGACCGAGTCCAACTGCCGGCCCTCGTTTACAAGAAGAGCCCGTTTCCCAGCGACGCCTTGCTGCTGGAACTGGCCGCTCATCCGTGGGTCGTCGGTGTGAAGTATGCCGAAAACAACATGCACGACTTCCGCAAAGTCGTCACTGCCGATCAAGGCCGGATCGAATGGCTGTGCGGTTCGGCCGAACGGTTTGCTCCTTATTATATGCTGGCAGGCGGAACTGGCTTCACGACCGGCGCAGGCAACCTCTGCCCGCACCTGACATTGGCGATGCACGCCGCATTCGCTGCTGGAGAGTTCGCGCAAGGGATGGAACTGCAACAACACATCCTGCCCATCGAAGACTACCGAGCAAAAGACGGCGACAGCTACAACATCAGCATGTTGAAGCACGCCCTGGCGACATTGGGTCTCGATTTCGGACCGCCGCGGCCACCGCAACGACAGCTCACCGCCACGGATAAGACCGAGATCGAAAAGATCGTCCAGACCGTCATGAAAGCCGAAGCCGAAATTCAGAACGAAATGGCCAGTGCGGGGTTTGGTAAATCGAAGTGAGCGCTAGGGAGCACTAGAGATAAGAGGAATTTAGCCACAGAAGGACACAGAAGAAACACAGAATAAGACAATGGACTGCGGGGCTATCAGGCATATTCGAATTGACCTTTAGTTGGTCCGATTACGTAAAAACACGTCGGCAACAACGAGTCCCTTCCGTGTTTCTTCTGTGTCCTTCTGTGGCTGAATTCCCCTGCATTTGTCGAATGGAGTTCCGTGTTGAGTTATCGGGATGGAATTCGAGCCACCTTGTGGATCGGGGCCGTGTTTGCGGTTGTCGGGGGGCTCGCGTTGGGCTTGTGGGGGATCCTGTCGCTCGCGGGTGATCATTTCGGGGCCGTCGTCGCCCGTGTGTTGGCCATTGTCAGTGGGATTGTCGTCGCGCTGAATCTGGTCGTGCTCGTGGTGTTGCTGGCTCGCTTACAATTACAGGCACTCGAGTCCGAAGAGTCCGAACTTTCCTGAGAGTGCGTTGTAGCCACGCTCGCCAGAGCGTGGGAATGCAGGACAATAAGCCCACGTTCTGGCGAACGTGGCTACAAGCCAATTGAAGTCCGTGCGACTGAGTTTCATCCATGCCGATTAAGTTTCGATGCGAGTACTGCCGGCAGCTCATCGGGATCGCTCATAGCAAAGCGGGCAGCCTGGTCGACTGCCCGACGTGTGGCCGGACGCTGCGAGTCCCCAATAAAGATGGCACGGTCGATCCCCCTCCGGCCGTCGGTCTCGATCTGGCTGATGACGGTCTGCGGCGAGCCCTGGACGAACTCGCGGATCTCGGTCGGGACAAAGCGAAACCCAAATCCGAACCCCACGACCTGCCGCCATTGGCCAGGGATGAGCTGCCCTCGGACAGCAGAGAGGCGACCCGCGGATTAATGGTCACCCCGCCCGTGATCGTGAAGCCCAAGCCGATCGTGCAGACACCCAGGCCGATTGTGCCGCAGTCCAACGCCATCGCGCTGGAGCCCTTGCCACCGATGGTCGTCGTCAATCCGCCCGTGCCCCAGCGAGCGAACTCCGCCGGTGGTCATCAAGCGGCCGCAGTTGCACCGGTGGCAGGCGCCTCACCTGAAGAAATCGTGGCCGGCATCGCAGGGCCGGCACCGGCCGCCAAGGTGGTCGCCTCGACAGTTTCCCCCGCCCGGCCCGCCGCGGTTGGCTATGCGCTCAAGTGGCTGATTGTGGCCAGCGTGATCAGTGGACTGGCAGGAATCGGTCTGGGTTTTGGACTGAGCCGCGTGTTCAATTCAGGTGGAGTCCCCGTTGCTCAGCCCGGAGTTGCTCCGCACGCGGCCCCCGACGCGGCTGCTGAAGAGTCTGACGAAGTCAATCTCGACGTGCCTGCCGGTAAGCCCATGATCAAGGGCCGCATCACCACGATCAATGCCAAAAAAGAGCTTGAGCCTGATGCCGGCGCCTGTCTGATCCTGTTTCCGGCCAAACGCAACGGGACGACCAAACTTCAGTCCGCCGGTTTGCGCCCGAATGACGAAGCCAAGACCCGACGGCAGGCGCTGAAACTCCTCCGTGAGCAGGGGGGGCGACTGGCAATTACCGATGCCGACGGAAATTTCCAGGTCGAATTACCCGAGGACACCAAGTATCAATTGATTGTCCTGTCCCACTATCAAGGCCGCCTCCCCGACGATCCTGGACCGGAGGAAGCGCGGCAGGCAGCGGAAGAAAACTTCGACCGCCCCGACCAACTAGTCGGCAAACTGGCCTTCGAAATCGCCGAGTTCGACTACGCCGGCACAGGCACGATTGTCTGGAACTTCACGTTCGCACCGGCTATCGCGGAGTAGCGCTTCGAATCACTGGGGCAAGCCCAGTGGCGGAAAGTCACTCACTACTTCGCGTCAAAAAACTTCCGCACGACATTGCGATGTTTCGGGCTGAGTTTCCGGCTCCACGTCGCATCACCCGACGAAGGATCAATCGCCCGCTGAGCCCCCTTGGCGGCGGTCGCCGCGGGGTCCTCGTTCGGGGAAATCAGTTGAGTTCCCACGACCTCATCCTTGGGTTTATCGGCGAATCCCGGCGGCAGGATCGTCTCTTTAAACTTCACGCCGTTCTCGCTGGCCTCGTCGCCATACGACATGTCCGCGTCACCTCGACCACGATTAATACCGCCGCGGCCTGGCTTCCCATCCTTGTTGGCGCCCGGCTGATCTGACAGCCCGCCGCCCTCGCATTCCCCTTCACCTTGTCCGTTGCACTTCGAACACGCCTTGCACTTCTTTCGCAGCTCGGACAGCTTTTTCTTTTCCTTTTCGAGCTCCTCTTTCAACTGGTCGAGCAACTCCTGGCGTTCCTTGGGATCGGTGGGCAGCCGGGCCTTGCCGTCCTTCATCAATTTCTGGAGTCGTTCTGCCATCGACTTACTCCCAGCACCCGGTTTCCCGGGACCGATCTCCTCCGAGCTCGCTCCCTTCTTGGCCAACTGTTCGATGGCCTCGGCGACGTCACGCTCCAACTGCTCCTGAGCTTCCGGGGACAATTGCTCTCCGTCCCCACCGGCCGCCTTAGCCAGTTGAGCTACCGCTTCCTGGAACTTCGAATTCAGAGCCGCTGCATCATCCACGCGCAGTTGTAAGCGTTCGGTCAATGCATCGACCGTCTCCCAGTTCTCATGGGTGAGCGGCGTGTCCTGAGTCTCCTCCTGCAGCTTGGCAACTTCTTCCTCAAATTCCTTCTTCTCTTCCTCTTTCAGGATCTCGGCCTGGTCGAGCGATTCCTTCAACTCTTCCAACTGCTCCGTTGCATTCTTCGCCACAGCCTGTGGGACGATCGGTGTCGACTTCGCTTCGCGCAACGGCACAAAGCAAGCCGCCACGGCAAACAGCAGGGGCATCGCGAGGTAAGACGTAAATCGTTTCGGGAAGATGCGGGGCAGGGCCTGCCGCCACAACGTGTGAATGGTCGGCAGATGAGTCGACCATTCCTCATCGGGCCGTTCCGCGAGAGTCATCAACAACCCACCCGCTGCCAACTTCTGATCCAGCATGGCGATGGTCTCGCGCCGCGACTGCTGCCGTTTCCGAGCCAGCCACCAGGCGCCCGCCGCCACGGGCACCGCACCGGCCGCCAACCACAACACGTGTGGCCACAACTGCGGCACGGCCAGGCGCACCGTCAGGACAATCGTCCCAAACGTAAACAGAAAAATCGCCAGCGCATCGGCTGCCCGGTGGAGAAATTCTCCCAGCAGCACGCGGCGTTGAAACTGTTCAATCCAACGATTCATGGGAGGCATTTTTCAATAAACCTCAATCACATCGATCAGAGTCCGCGAACGCGTAATTCATCGATCCTAGTTTAACGCACCGCAACCACCAATGCACGAACTTTTCAAACCAGTCCGTAGGAAGGCCGCCCCGGCCGTCTACTTTTTCGCGAACGGTTCAACGCGGTACATGGCTCTCCCAAAGCAACTCGTTGCGTGCTGATTTGTTCGAACGTAGATTTTGAAGAGTTCGTGCTACGGCTTTCGAGCGATGCCGATGATTGTCCCCGCGAGACAGGGTGCGTGGCCCATCGTTGTCAGAACCCCGCTGGCTGCCCGGGACGCCCGAATGGACGGACGGCGGGGGGCGGCGCCCAATTGGGCCCTGCAAATCCCCCTCTGGCATTTCGTATGGCGCCCATCACCACGACAACTGTCACTGCCATACAAATGATCGAAAATCCAACAATCATCATTCCCACGATGACGCTGCCCGTTCCTTCCCAGATGTACTCACCGGAAACTTTGAGACCAAATCCGAAGCTCGCCCTGACGCCGAGCAAGCAGGTCACGGTCATGAAACAGCCCCAGCAGAACATCATGAAAGCGATTCCGCTCCCCATCGTGAAAGTGGCGATCAAGCTGGATCCGGTGAACGACAGTGCCCACAACGCACACGGGGCACCAACGATTCCGACGAAGATTCCTGCAATCCGCACGAAGAGACCCGGCGCCCCTTTGGCCGCCTCCCAGGCGATGCCCGTCGCCATCGCGGCCGCCTTGGAACCCTTCTTTTTCTTCTTCTTGCGAACGGGCAGCTTCACCTCCCCGTCGTCCCATTCATCTTCCTCGTCGTCAACATCCTCCAGATCGTCAATCTGCTCATCGGGGACTTTGACGACCTCCGAGCATTCCTTACATTTGAACTTCTTACCCGCCGCGTCATTCTTAAGCTGATACTTTTTACCGCACGTGCAACGTACCGAGATCGACATACGATTTGGCCCCAAACGAAGAAAATGCACTCATTCTGCCCCCAACTTGTGACTCGGCGCAGAGCCCGGTGCAGGCTGCCAGAAGTGAACAGGCGCGTGACAGATTTCAATGGGAAAACCGGCCCCTGTCAATCGCTGATCAGAAGTTTCGCGAATTAATAGTAATAATGAGCGAACCCGTAGGTGCTGGTCGCAGAACTCGCCACGAGTTCTGACCGCATTCGCCATGGTTTCCGAAGTCTTGGCGACTTCGGCGACAGTGGATTTCCCGCGTGCGGTCACTCTGAGATGTCACGGTCGGGGCGGCCATCTTAAAGGCTCTTCCTACTTCGATTGCTTCGCAGGGACCAACCGATGTCCCGTCTTGGGATCGACTGTCAGGTTCAAGTCTTCACCGTCGTGCGTGTAGAAAAAGAACCCAAACATCATCTCCTGGATGGTTTGCGGGCCAGTCTTCACCACCATTGTCGAATCGGGATTGAAGGGGTTGAAGCGCGAGTTATCGAAGTGCGCGGTGACCTCGATTTTCGTCCCCTCGGGGAACTTCTTTGTATCCGGTTTCCAGCGATAGGCGTGCTGCCAGTCGTAATGGTAGTTGGGAATCGACAACAATGTTTCCTGCTGGCCGTCGGGATACAGGGCTCGGAAGGTCATGTCCTTGCCTCGCAGATGCATGTGGGCAAACATGCCGATACCTGTGGCGTTGGCGGGCAGGGTTTGCGTGGCTTGAACTGGAAAGGCGGCCGCGCCTGGCGGGATTTCGAATCGCGATCTTGAGATCTGAGCGTGGTGCAATTCTCGCCGCACGACATCACGCGGAAAGCGGAACCCGACTGACATCCGGTTTGATTCGATCTTGCCTGTCGTCGTGTAATGGATCTGCAATCCGACCACAGAATTCTTGGGAATCTTGAGTGCGACACCCTCATCAAGGATCATCGCCGATCCGCCGGGGACTCGGCCGGTGATGAAGTTGCGTTCGTGGAATTCTTCGCCCAGTGTCATGTAGGCCATGTTGCAATGATGGACGGTCGCCGGGTTTGACGGTGAGATCTCCGCCGCCGAGATCCACGTATCCTGAGTGAACACATACGGCAGCAGGACATACTTGTAATCGACAAACCCGTCAGCCGGCAGTTTGTGCGGGAACACGGCGGTCGTCACGATGTCGGGTTCGCCGATTTCCCATTGCCCGTCGGTGAATTTGCGTGCGGGGACGGCCTTGGCGGCATCGCCCGGCGTACGCCCGGTTAAGTTCCAGGCGACGATCTGATCACGCTCCGCAGACGTGAGTCCCCGTTCATTAAAGAAATGTTGCCGCCGACTGCCGTACCAGGGAGGCATCCGCCGGTCCGCGACGACCTCGGCGATCATCTCGGAGTGCGATACGGCATCCTCCAGTGTTACCAACGCGAACGGAGCGTCGCCATGAGTTCGGTGACACTCGACGCAGTGCCGCTGTATCAGTGGTGCGATGTGATCGTAATAAGTGACTGGAGTTTCCAACTTCGGCGGTGCTGGCAGAGTCAGCTTGCAACCATCGACGGCGGTCTCCGGCCGCGTGACCTCGCTTCCGTTGAGCACTTCGTGCAGAGCCCGCACGAGATCGTCCTCAGTGACATCAGTTCGCGAACCACCCTGCCGATGTTGATCGTCGATGCGTCCGCGGTAGCGCAGGCGACGCCCCTTGTCCAAGATGACGGCCTCTGGCGTCCGTTCGACTCCCAATGCCTTGGCACATCCCCCATCCGTATCTCGTACGACAGGGAACTCGACACCAAAATCAATTGCTTGCTGAGCGATCTCGGCGATCTCGTCGCCGGCACTCGAATTGATACTCAGAAATTGCACCTGCTGGCTGGAATACTCAGCGTCAAGCCGCTTCAGCTTCGGCCAGTATTTCTGCACGAGTGGGCAGGTCGTATTTGTAAAGACGATGACAGTCGCCTTGTGTTCTCCCAGGTCATCGAGAGTCCGCGGCAGATAGCGGATATCTTTGAAACGCAGCGACTTGATCTCCGTACCGATGGGCGGTCGCGCCGCATCTGCTGCCCACAGAGGGGCTGGCCCCAAGACGGCGAGTAAGGCAATCAGAAGTCGCCGAAAACAAATCATAAAGCATTCCTCGCAACGAGTGCGGTCGGCCACTCTTATTGCAGTGGGCGTTCACTTTCGGGGATATGAATTACAGTCAACGCACAACAATCCCAGACCTTGCTGGATCGGCTGGCGTTCCATGTGATATAGAGTTTATCACCCTTGGGGTCGACTGCGGTGCTGTAGGTCCCCTTTAAGGTGCAGCCGAGTTTCTCTTGATAATACGGGCCCAGGCAGGCGATGACTTTCTTCGTTCGCTTCTGAACGTCGTATTGTACGACGGCTGCGTGGTCCTGTTCGCTACCGCCATGAGCACCCGGGACATAGTACAGATAGCGGCCCGTGGGGTCGGCATCTAATGAGGCCACATAGGCCTGGCTGCCGACTGAGGCGGGGCCGATCAGTTGTGGTTTCTCGGTTTTCGTATCGAATGACCACAGCACGGCATCGCCCTTGCCTTGACCGGACGAGATCGTATAGACAATCCCTTGCGGTGTTTCTTGAGTCGCCGAGCGTAGACCGATCTCACCGTCGATCTTGACGGGGACCTGGCTGACTGCCGGATCAAATCGCATCAGCGGTCCCTTTTCGCCTTCACCGGCCAGGTAGTAAACGCGGCCTGTCGACGCGGCAAAAATCAGATAGCGGTAGGGGCCTTCGGGACCTGTGTAGAGAACCTTTTTTGCATTGACGTCATACGCCACGAACTGAATACCTTTCGCCGGTGCATCATCGCCGGCGGCAGTGCCACCGTAGTAAATCAGGCGCTTCGGATCGAGCACGCTCGTCGGGATGCAGTGCTTGGAAACAGGTCCGCGGGCGACGACTTCGGCTTTGCCCGTGCCTGGGTGACAACGCACGATCCAATCGCCCGTGTAATGGTAGACGTCCGAGGTGACTTTAGTGGACCCTCGATGTGTAGAGAAATAGAGCCAGCCGTCATCGCCGAGGTCTAATCGGCTGTGAATCTTCCCCGGCATATAATGTCCCTCGGGGAGATTGAGTAGTTCCCTCAGATTGGCCAGCTGCCGAAAGGACTTTTCCTGCGGATCATACTCGTACACAAACGCATTGCCGGCGGGTGCCAGATGGTCGCCGATCGAGGCATAGTACTTGCCGCCGACCGCCAGGCTATCGCCCCAGTTCGACCACGGTTTGCCGGGATAGTCTTGGCCAGGATAGTAGAGAAAATCCACAGTGGGTGGCGTCTTGGCGATGGCCACTCCCTCTCGCAGAGTCTCGGGCGGGTCCAGAAACTTCGGCGAGCTCTCTGTGAGAGATCGTTGGCCATCCGGCAACTGCGGAGGAAACGTGACGGTCTCTTTGGACGTCTTGTCCGGCTTGGCTTGGGGCTTGGCAGCCGGTTTCTTCGTATTCGCTTCCGTTTTTGGTGGCGCGGCGAGGAGTGTTGCAGATTGAAATAACAAGCTGACGATAACGCAGAGCAGGAGTCGGCTCATAGGGGATTTCCCTGTATACTAAGTTAAACAATAGCAACTAGGTGCGCCCGGCGGCGTAAGCCCCGAGGTCGGCTACGGGACCTTACTTCAGACTCAGACGTTGATTGACCGCCACATCTCGTCGTTCCAGTCGTCCCTTGCCGTGTGGCCAGATAATTTCCAGATCGACACGTTCGATGGTCCCCAAGCCAAAGTGAGCGATGGCTGGCTGGGCCGACGCGTACCCGTAGCCCGTGGCCATTTCTCGGCAACCTAGCAATGCGGCTCGATTGCCGAGCTTCCCGGCGGGGTACACATTCAACCGGGCGCCAATGCCCATCGCATTCACTCCGGCTGATCCCAGCAATTGCACCTGCAGCCAATTGCCTGCACGAGTTTCGTTGTGCAGCAACAGAGATCGTCGCTCGGGCCACCAACTGGGCAGGAACATATCCAGTCGGCCGTCATTATCAAAGTCACCGGTCGGCCCAGGGGCGGTGTAGATGACCTTTTCGTCGGCCAGCATTTTCAGAAAGAACTTTCCGGTCTGTTTGAGTTGTTGATCGGCTTCCTGGGGAAAGTCATTGACGGCCAGTGCATCGGCCTGGAATCGCGGCAGGCCGTCGGTAATCCCCTGATTGCGGAAGATGATCGGATGGGGTTGCCCATCCACGAACTTGACCATGCTGACCGAGATATCGGGCCAGCCATCATTGTCGAAATCCTGCACTTCGACATGCGGTGCCTTGAGGGACAGTTTCACCAGTCCAACAGTCTCGGTGACATCGGTGTAGACCGGGCTGCCATTGCGCAGGCCGCGGTGCAGATAAATCCGTGAGGCGACCGGCTTGACCCACGGAGAATCGAAATGCTGACCCAGTACGATGTCCAGCCAGCCGTCGCGATTGACGTCTCCGAAGCAGACGCCGCAGACCATATTGTCGCCGCCAGAATCCGGCCAGTGGAAGGTCTCGCGCGAACCGGTGGCTTCGCGAAACTGGCCCGTGCCGTCGTTCATCAGCAGCCGATTGCCGCCGTTATGGGCGGCCACAAAAAAGTCGGGCCAGCCATCGTTGTTGACGTCTCCAGCCGCGACGCCCAAGCCTGGCACATCGACCGGCAACCCAGCGGCGCGAGAGGCGTCCTCGAACTTCATGTCACCCAGGTTGCGAAACAATCGTGTGCTCTTCGTCTTCGAACCGTTGTAGCCGGGTAACGGATCTTCGCCGACGAGCAGGTCGAGCAGTCCGTCTCCATCGAAATCGAGTGTTGTCGCACTACGGCCGCCAAAGTCCTGCGGACACGCGCCGTTCTTCTCCGAGATATTCGTGAACTTTCCCGTTCCATCATTTTGAAACAACGAGCATCCCGGAATCTGATTTTTCGGCTGCGGCATGCTCGAGACATACAGATCGAGATCGCCGTCATTATCCAGGTCGACGAACAAGGCCCCGGTGGCTCGCGATGGAATCCGCAGTTGTGGCTGGTCGTCGAGTCGAAAGTTGGGGCCGGCATTCCGGAAGAACAGGTTGCCGGGACTGTTCCCCTTGTGAAAGGTCCCGATATACAAATCGATCAACCCATCCCCG
>JAKFVC010000065.1 GCA_021732415.1 Planctomycetaceae bacterium | reverse complement strand
GAATCGATCGGCCACCAATGAAGCTACCTGTAAGGAGAAACCGTTATGTGGTGTCTGGCAAACAAAATGACCGAATCTCATCGCCCAATTAGTGGAGAACTCCACATAATTTTCGACTCTACATAACCCGCGTGATGGTGGACGGTCCTTCGACGATCTCGACCGACGCCAGGCGTGACAGAGGGAGTTGTTCTCCGGACGGTGTCGCAATCAGCATGGCTCCGATGGCCTGTGGACTGGCTCGGAACTCTTCGGGGAGCCGGACGATGAGCGGAAACCGTAGTTGCCCTTCCACCACTTCACCCAGCGGTTTGCTGCCGATTGATTCAACGAGGTCAAGGACCGCTTGAGCCGAAACACCGTACCGGGCAATCTGATCCTGATTCACCTTGATCTGAAGCATCGGCTGGCCGGTGACCTGCTCGACATTCACATCTGCCGCACCCTTGATGCTATTGAGAATAGCTTCAATCTCTTGGGCCTTAGCCACAAGCACGGTGAAATCGTCACCGAACAGCTTCACGCCCAGGTCAGACCGCACGCCCGAGACCATCTCGTTGATCCGCATTTCAATGGGTTGCGAGTAGGCCAGCCGCTGGCCAGGCATGTCGCGTAACGCTCGGTCGATGGCCTCGGTGAGTTCGGCCTGAGTGTGAGCTTTCTTCCACTGCGATCGGGGCTTCAGCGTGATAAACGTGTCCGTCAGTTCGACCCCCATCGGGTCAGTGGCGACTTCGGCGGTCCCGACACGACTCCAGACGTTCTGAACTTCATCCGGAAAGGTTTTCAGGATCACCCGTTCCATTTCGGTGTTAAACCGGATCGATTCGTCCAGATCGGTTCCCGCTAAGCGGACGACTCCGATCGCGATAGCACCTTCCGACAGGCGAGGCACAAACTCCGAGCCCAGGTTGGGGGCAATCATTCCGAATGCCAGGATCAGCACGCTCGCCGCGAAGCCCATCACGGCCAGCTTGTGGTGCATGGCGAACTGCAGGATCGGGTAGTGAATGGCATGGGCCACCCGCATCAGGAACGGTTCGCGTTCCTCGACCTTCTTCGGTAGAAAGAAGCTGGCCAGGACCGGCATCAAGGTCAGTGACAGCACCATCGACGCGCACAGTGCGAAAATGACCGTCAGCGCCATCGGACGAAACATCTTCCCTTCGATGCCTTCCAGCGTCAGGATCGGCAGGTAGACGATCATGATGATGAGTTCGCCGAACATCGTCGGCTTGCGGACTTCGACCGCAGCGTCGCGAATGATGGCCAGGCGGCTTTTGCCGGAATTGGAGTCGTGGGCCAGGTGGCGGACGCAGTTTTCGATCATGACGACCGAGCTATCCACCACCAAACCAAAGTCGATAGCCCCCAAGCTCAGCAGGCTGGCCGCAATCCCGAAGCGATACATGCCGAAAAAGGCAAACAGCATCGAACACGGAATCGCCACCGCGACGATCATCGCGGCACGCAGGCTGCCCAGGAAGGCAAACAGCACGGCGATGACCAGCAGCCCCCCCTCGAAGAGGTTCTTCTGGACCGTGTCGATGACAAAATCGACCAACTCCGTGCGATCATAGACGGACTTCACTTGCACGTTCGGCGGCAAGCTGGCTTCCAGGGACTTCAGCTTGTTCTTGAGTGCCCACGTCACTTCATGACTGTTCTCGCCCATCAGCATGAAGCCCAGGCCGAGGACCACCTCACCTTGCCCGTTCGCGGTCACGGCTCCGCGGCGAATCTCGTGGCCGATCACGACGTCAGCCACATTCGACACGCGGATCGGCACGCCATCCTTGGCCGTCACCACGATCTGTCGCAGTTGGTCGATGTTGGTCGTCCGCCCGAGCCCCTGCACGAGCAACATACCGCTGGTCTGACTGATATTCCCGCCGCCGACATTGAAGTTATTCTTTTGCACGGCTTCGACGACTTGCTCAAACGTCAGTCCGTGCTTGATCAGCTTGTCCGGGTTGATTCGGATCTGGTACTGCTTAACGTAGCCGCCCCAACTGTTGATTTCGGCCGTGCCCCGCACCGTCCGCATCGGCGGCTTGATGACCCAATCATGGATTGTTCTCAGTTCTGTGACGTCTGTGCCCTGGCCGGTCACGATATAGTGGAAAACTTCGCCGAGCCCGGTAGCCACAGGACCCATTTGAGGGCGGCTGATCCCAGTAGGAATCTCCACAGACGCCAGCCGCTCGTTAATGAGTTGGCGTGCGAAGTAGATGTCGACTCCATCCTCGAAGATGACGACGACCTGCGACAAGCCGAACTTCGAAATGGACCGGAGGTGCTCCAAACCGGGGAGACCGCTAATCGCCTGCTCAATAGGGAAAGTGATTTGCCGCTCGACCTCTTCCGGGCCGAGAGCTGGCGCCACCGTGTTGATCTGAACCTGCACCGGTGTCGTATCCGGGAAGGCGTCCACATCCAGGTTGCGGAGTGACAAGACACCCACCACTCCGGACGCAAGCACACCTAGGATGACCAGCACCCGGTTGCGCAGCGAGAAGTCAATAATGTGATTGAGAAAGTCCATACAGGCACTGGCGTCCTTGCTCTAGTGATCGTGGCAAGCACAGCCTGCACCGAGGTTGCTGCGTTGCAGTTGAGCCAGGAGAACCGCGCTCCCCTTAGTGGCGATCACTTCACCCGGCAACACGCCTGCCAGCAGCTCAACAAATTGGTCGTCCTTGGCTCCGATCCGCACTTGCCGGACATGGAATACCTTGGGAGCCGACTTGTCGAAATAGTTCTTGTCACGGACGAAGACGAAATGAGCGTCTGCAATGGATTGGACAGCCTCGCGGGGAACGACGACTGCATTCGGCTCTTCTCGCAAGACAATCTGACCCGAACCAAAAGTATTATCACGCAGCTTGCCATCAGCATTGGCGACGACGACCCGAACTCGCAGCGTGCGGGTTTGCTCGTCGATCGAGGGACTGATCCACGTGATTTGACCGAGGATTTCTGGACCGCCATCATCGGTACGGAATCGCACTTTCAGGCCGGATTTGACGTATTTCGCCCCCTCTTGGGGCACGTTCAAGGTCAACCAAAGCGTCCGAGGATCGGCGACCGTAAACAAGCTCTTGGTCGTATCCACAACCTCGCCAGCAACGACTTCGGACGACACCACAACTCCCCCAAATGGGGCCTTCACGGGAATGAGATTGGCGGTCGACGTGGTGCTCGGAAGTGATTCCATCAAGGATTTTGGAATCCCCAGGAATCGCAAGTTCTCGGCAATTTGCTTCGGATCGGCGTTCTCGAACGTACTGGGGATTTCAAACCCTAAGTTGGTCAACGACTGGCGGGCTGAGATGAGCGACACTTCAGCCTCTTGCAGATCTCCCTCGGCTTCAATGAGGGACTTTTGAGCGATGGCACCGGTATTCGTGAGACCTCGCATCCGCAGTGCGGCGTTGTGTTTGAGTTTCACCTGAACCGTGGCATGCAAGAGTTGCGATTTGGCCTGCCCGACCAGCGCCGCATCGACAATCGCCAGAGTGTCGCCAGGCTGTACCGTGTCGCCGATGGCTTTGAAGACAAACGCGACTGTGCCTGGAACTCTGGCTGAAAGGTGTGCGACACGGGTGGGGTTGAATCTCAACTCTCCGTTAGCCGTGATGGCATCCGTCATGGGGCGCTCTTGGACCACGTCCACATCGATACCCGATTTGGTCACACTCTCGGCGGATGTGAATTGGACCCGCCGCGTGTGCATCGTGTTCCGGCTGTTGTTCTCCGGACGTGCCATCAGGCGAATGGCCTTGGTCGTATCGTATTTGGGAAGCTGTGGCGACTCCTTGGTTTGAGCCAGTTCAGGGTGATGAATCACACACTCAGCGACGCCATGCTCGCGGCAGAATCCGAAGGGTTTTCCCTTGGGGAATAGCTCCGGTTTGCACTCGACACATTGTGATTCGGGCACCAGATGCTCCGAGCACCAGTCGTCAGCCGACACGGCAGTCGTCCCCATCAAGGCTGACAACTTGGGCAGCTTCCAACCCGTGTGATGTCCGAGGTACAGCACGCCCCCCAGCAAGGTGAAGACGATCAGATTCGGCAAACCGTTGAGGATGCGCATCAGGCCGTGCGGACGTAGCGCGGGGTTCGGCCGATGCTCCGTTCCGGCCGCGGGCGCGGCCACCGGGCGTGCCGAGGGTGTGGCGATTGCAGACATACGATCTCTCCCATGAATCGACGAAGTCAATTTCCGGTGATAGAAGGCGCAGGAACAAAAACCTGTGTGCCAGCCGGAGAAGGCGCAAGATATCGCACGAGAAGGGCCTGAAATGACCTTCAGCTCGGCAATGTGACGCCGCGGAGAGAGTGATCTAGCAGCGGATCTGGACCGCTGACCGCACTGTTAGAGCCTGCGACTCGATAGTAGGTGGCCTATACTGCCATCCTGAAGCGATGCGTGAGGAAATCAGGCCGTCGAGTAAAACCAACCCAGGCAGATCGGCAGCCATTTGCACAAATTGTTGCAAGTCGGATCGGGCCGACATGCGACTCAATTTTGCCTGTGCCTGATCCTGTGAAATCAAAACGTGAGTGCAACCACACGGTTCGTTCGACACAAGTGTTAGCTCAAACGACGATGACGGGGCGGACTCTTCAGTCGACAAGGCTGGCGATGCAGCCTCACTGCAGCAGGAACAACCTGAAGGCTTTTCCTCGACAACAGGAATCTCTTCCTCACAACACCGGCAGTTCTCAGCCCCCGCATCGAAACAGCAAAAAGACCCGTCATTCTTGATGCAGAGATAGACAGAACCACCACTCCCAGCCAGGAGTTGGGTTGTCGCAAGCATCAAAATGAGGAATGACTTGATCATCAAATCTGCCGTGGGAGCGGGTTCGTTTCTACCCAATCATTTTTATCGACAACGTCGTCACGGGTCAATCACAAGAATTCGGAGTCGGCTCCGGTGCTCCGGTTCCAGTGATGAGACTCGCGTCCGAGCCTGCGGATTGGCCCTCAATTAGCTCGGACCTCGTGAGCGAGCCGATCCCGCTCGGTCTGTTACGCGACAACTTTTTTCGGCCAAACACTTGCAGCGCATGCCTGGATTTGTATTTTGAATACTCAAAATTACAACTTTGCGAATATTAAATGTGCCGATACCTGATTTCGAGACCGTTCTGGCCAACTGTAGCAAGTGAAGGCAGCCAGTCATGAGAAAGGTGCGTGTCGAAGATTATCTGATCGCGATCGACCGACTGTGCGATGAGGCAACCTCGACACTGGCGAAGTCCGGACAGATCGCGAAATCGCTGGGAATCGCGAATGGAACAGTCAGCAGCACGTTGCTCAAGCTGGCCGCTGAGGGGCTAATCGTGCATCAGCCTTATGACGGTGTCAAACTCACGGACTTGGGACGAGTTCGCTTCCACAAAGTAGCTCGACGCCTGCGAATCATCGAGTTATTGCTCGACGGTTTGCTGCATTGGGAGTCTGAGTCCATCGTTGACGAGGCCCGTCGCATCGAAGTCGTAGCCAGCGACCGGTTCGTTGACGGCGTGGATGGCTACCTTGGGTTTCCGGCCCTCGACCGGTTCGGCCAGCCGATTCCGCGGTCAGATGAGTAGGGGCCAACGCGCCTGAGCGAACGTCCTTTCAAATCGCACTGGAGTGAGTGGTGGGGCTGACGCTCAGTAGTCCTAAACCTTGTTCGCGTATGCGGGTATCGTCGATTACTGCTTGCTGCAATCCACGATGAATTCCGCAAGACAACTGAGGGTTTTGGGGGGCCGAAACCCATTCGAGTGCCGAACTAGGCAGTAACGAAGTGATTTATTTCGATTTCTTTATCTGAACACTTAATGTTCACAATCGACGCTAGAAGCGACGTAACTGCGATGCCTACTTGTTTTCTTTCTCATCTGCTTCGTTACATGCCGCATGCGGTATTGATCGCGGCTACTGTCATGCACGCGATGGCAATCAGTTCCGCTTCGGCCCAAGAAGCTCAGCAGACCTCTGCTCTCAATCCTTTCGACGGCAGGTCAACGTATTCCGAGAGGACTGCGACACAGCCCTTGTCAGAAGGCTTGGTCTCAACGCGCGACAGGTATTCCAAATGGCTGAAAGGTGCGAATGGCTCAACCGGCCCCAAGACACTGATGTCTTGGAATGGAGCCGAAACCGACCATAATCCCCCCGTCGGCCACCTTACGGCCTTGGGCAAATTGGTCACCGATCGCCCACACTTCAGCGAAGCCAGTTCGCTGGTGGGACTCGGACGCGTTCAAATCGAGACCGGGTACACCATCTTCTACGATCGCTCGAATGGAGTCCGGACGTTGACGCAGTCGTTCGGCGAACCGCTGTTGCGTGCGGGAATCGGAGCCGAATGGTTTGAGTTTCGACTGGCGACGACGGCACTCACCGAAACCGCTTCAGGGACCACCTCGCGCACGACGTCGGGGATCGACGACATCTATATTGGGGCCAAACTCGCGATTACCGAGCAGGCTGGCGTATTCCCGGAGTTTGCAGTTTTCCCTCAGGCGAGATTGCCGAGCGGCAGTTCGGCATTCACTTCCGACCGATTCTTGCCCGGTGTGAATCTCGCCTATAGCTGGAAACTCAACGATTGGATGGAACTGGAAGCCAACACACAGTTCAACACCCGTCGCGACAATGTGGATCACACCTATACCGAGTTTATCCAGACGGCGAACATGGAATATGATTTGACGGATCGACTGGGAGGATTCACGGAATTGCTTGCCTTTATGCCGACTAGCGCGATCTCGGTGGTCCCGGAATACTACTTCCACGCCGGCTTCGTCTACTTTGTCACTGACGACATCCAACTCGACATTCATGCGGGAGTCGGACTCAATTCCGCCGCGACGAACCTACCCTTGACCGGCGTCGGGTTCTCGAAGCGGTTCTGATCTCACTTGGACTCTCTCCAAAACCCTTTTGTATTCAGCCCTGCCGCCCACGCATAGTCGGGAAAGTTACGCATTGGGTATTCAGATGGACTGGGAAGACTTTGCAGTGAATTCGGGAAACACCGTACGCGTACCCCAGTGTCTCCGATATCCATAGTCGTGTAATCGAAATTGGCAGAATGCTAACCCGCCAATTCGTGACGAGCCGTAACCGTAAACCATCCCGGAGGCGCGATGCCTTGGTTCCGGTCGGTGACGTTATATATGTCGGTGGCTGTAGTCGGAATCTGCTGTCTGGCAGGTTGCCGTTCCAGTGCCGCTGCGCGGGTCAGTTCTGTGGCCCCCAGCCCCCGCTCTGAGCGAGCTGTAACTCACAGAACGAGTGCGGCTCATCGCGAATCTGAGTTACCTGGGGATGAGGTCGTTTCCGTTTCACACACGGAACAATCCACTCATGGCAATTTAGTCAGCAACGACGCTGATGATCCATTCCGAGACTCGGAGAGTCTTTCGCTCGATCTGTTGATTGCCGAGGTTTAAGCTCGTAATCCCTCATTAGCTGCAGTGCAGGCCGCGTGGTGAGCCGCAGCCCAGAAGTATCCTCAGGCTGTCGCATTGGAAGACCCGATGTTCCAGTCGATGTTTGCCCCCCAGAGCTTCACTTCCAGCTCGAATGTCCAATCATCCTACTACCTCGGCGTCGCCCAAAAGATCCCGTGGGCAGGCAAACGCGGTTTACGCGGACAGCAGGCCGACTGGGAAGCATCCGCAGCATCGTTTGATGTCGGTGAGACGAGCTTGCGTCTGGCCGAGGCGTCTCGCCTGGCCTTTCTGGACTATTACCTGAATGAACGGCTGCGAGAACTGTTGGACTCCAACATGAAGGCGGCTGGGGAATTCCGGAACACGGCAAATATCAAGTACGAAGCCAATCAAGTTACGCAACAAGACGTTCTGCAAGCGGACGTGGAGCTGGCTCAACTGGAGCAGCGCAAAATTGAATTAGACCAGGAACGAGAGATCGCGATCGCTCGGATCAACACCTTACTGCATCGACGACCCGATCATCCCCTGCCCCCGCCGCCGCCAGCCCTGGCTCAGGTTGCGGACCTTCCAGCGGCATCGGCACTACGAACCTTCGCTGTCGATCAACGTCCTGAACTCCAAGCCCTCGCGGCCAGAATTCAAGCCGAGCAAACCGCCGTTGAACTGGCGTGCAAGGAGTTCCTTCCCGATTTCGAGTTCATGGGGCGCTACGACAAATTCTGGACGGACAAGGAACAGCGGGGGCAGGTCGGCATGAACGTCAACATGCCACTCAACCAGTCACGTCGCCATGCGGCCATGCAGGAGCGTATGTTCCAAGTTCGCAAGATGCAGTCGGAGTTCGACCAAGCTACCGACAATATCCGCAACGACGTTCAGATGGCTTACGCCCGGGTTCAAGGTGGAATTCAAACCGTCAAAGTTTACGACGCGAAGATCCTACCCACTGCCAACCAGAACCTAACGGCAGCCCGCAACGGATATACCGCCGGGACAGTCGACTTTCTGCGGCTAATCGAAGCTCAACGAGAGACGATCGAGCTGCAGGAGAAGCATCAGATGGCGATTGCTGAACTGCATCGTCGCTGGGCCGAACTCGAACGCGCGGTGGGGGGACCGGTTTCAGTACCGTCGGATGCGAACTCGATTGTCGTTCCGTCGGAGTCTCCCCTTGTTCCCGAAGGCTCATAGTGCTTGTTTCCTTCAGATGCAGCCTATCGACGAACTGTAAAGTGCGCTGATGATCATGCCTTTAAGGTCCCGAACCCTCGTGGCCGACACTGCTTCGTCCCCACATCAGCCACACGAACCAAGGCCCAAATTCCATCCAGGTAACGATGTAATCGAAGAATTGCGGGCCGGAATAAGGCGTACCGAGTAGCGGCGTCGGAAACAGGGACGTCAGCCAGAAGCGGAGATAGTAGCAGAAGGCGAGGCCACTCAGCGCCAGCCAGGCACGGTGGCGGGCGAACGGGAGCAATGGCAGGCACCAGACTAAATACCAGGGGTTTTGGGTAGGCAAGAGCAGCCAGAACCAAGCCAGCGTCAGGAACGCCGCTTCCAGCAAGCGAGTCGCGGAGTGATTCGCTATTTCGCCAGTCGTCTGGGGCTCCGCCCACAGCGCGAGTCCGCAGGCCAGTATCAAAAATGCGAGCGACAGAAAAGTTCGTGTCAGAATGAACGGTACGGAGTCGGCCGCCACTCCCGAGCGTGTGGCGACCAACGAAACTAACGAACTGCGCCAGGTCTCGGGCGTCACGGTAAACCAGGCCACTTGATGAGCGACAAGACCGTCGCTCGGACGTAGATTCTCGATCACCAGCAGGAATAAAAAGTCGTTCATTTCCCAGCGGCTGAGAAACGCTCGCAGACTTTCGCTGGGATCACGCGTGGCGGTCGAAATTTCTGAAGGCGGAAGTGGTGGGTCTGCATCCGACCGCAGTACCACGGCCGATTCGTCGAATGCGTTGGATTCTTCAGCCATATTCTTCGGGCAAATGGGCCACAGGGCGACGAGCGTTGCCAGCCCAAACACGGCCAGCGCCGCTAGTCCGATTTTCCAGCTGGTTCCCCTGATCAGCGCCCCAAACAAGAGCGGTGCGAGAACCACCGGATAAAGTTTGGCTCCGACTCCCAATGCCAGCAGCAGGCCCGCTCCGAGCGAGAGCCGCAGACAGCGACGCGTGTGATCTTTCTCGTTCAGGGCGAGCAATGTCCACGTGACGGCCAGTATGGTCAGGTACACGGCCAACGCGTCGAGATGGCCGCTGTTGGCGATCTCTTTGACCACCAACGGGCACCAGCCATAGGCGAACGCCCCACCGCGATGGCGATTTACCAGCCGCAACAGCCGGATCACCAGAGCGAGAGTCAAGAGATCGAAGACGGTGAACCAACTCTTCATCAGCATCAAACGCCGAGCGACGGAACTGTGCGCGGGTGTAAACCACGAACAGGCTGCAAAGATGACTTGGCTTACCGGCGGATAGATGGTGGGCAGTTCGCCAAAATGAATTCGGCCCAGCACTTCTTTCAGTTCGGGTGAAGCATCCCGCAGACGGACCAATCGTGCGAGGTCTGCGGGGAGAGGGTCATCGGCCGATACGGCGAGCACTTGCTGTGGGGTATAACGAAAGGGACTGATGCCACAATTGCTGACCGCTCCGTCCCAAACGTAGCGATACAGGTCAATTTCTTCGATGGGATCGCACAGTAGCAATGGCACGCGAAACGCGATCGCTCCGGTCCACAAAATGATCAATAATCGGCGATCATCGGGCAGACGGAGTGCCAATCTCAGGGCCACCAGGCTCAGACCAAATGCCATTCCGAATAAGGCGAGCAATCCAAGTAAGCCGTGGCCCTGAGGACTGCTTTCATGCAGGCTCCGTGCCCCGCAAGCCACCGCGAGGTAACAGAACCAGGAGAGCAGGCCGCACAAAATGAGGCGATTGGAAGGAGACAGGCGACGATGTGGTCGAGACTCCAGAGGCGGTTGTGCCGTAGCGGGATTGTCTTTCGTCGGAATCGTCATTGGATGGCCGTCCCATTCCTTGGGCATCGTGACCGAGCAAGACCGTACTTGGCGATGGTCCACAGGATCTTCGTTCCCGCCTTGATCACGCCGGAAAGGGTTCCACTGATTTTGCTCTGACCGATGCGTCGGCGATAGGGCACCGGAATCTCCAGGCAACGTAAGCCCCTCCGCACGGCCTTGATTTGCATTTCAATGGTCCAGCCAAAGTTGGTGTCACACATCGCCAGCTCGCGGAGTTTGTCATACGCGATGGCTCTAAAGGGTCCGAGATCTGTGAACTTGGCGCCGAACAAGACACGCATTAAGAAGCATGCCAGTCGATTGCCGAACAGTGAGGCGAATGGCATGGCACCCGGTTCGCGCTCTCCCAGAATCCGCGATCCCAGGACGAGATCCGCCGTTCCGTCTCTAATCGGTTCCACCAGTTGCGGTAAGAGATCCGCATGGTCGCTATAGTCCGCGTCCAGGAAGACGACGATCTGGGGTCCTGGCTCTCCTGCTGCCAAGCGTTGTTCGATTTCACTCAAGCCGCGCAGACAGGCGCTGCCGTAGCCGCGGCGCGACTCGGTGACGACCAACGCCCCGTCGCGAACGGCGACTTCCGCGGTCGCATCCGTCGAACCATTATCCACCACAATGACCCGTCTGACTGGCGGGAGGTCGCGCAGCACGCGCGGCAAGGACTGCTCTTCATTGAGGGCGGGAATAATCACAACCACTTCATCGAAACGCTGATGGGCCCCGGGCCGAACTAGGTCTTGGTTGGGCGATGCACCCATATCGTGGATCCTTCTGGTGAGATCGCAACTTCATTCGGGTGGCGGCAAGGGAGGAGTCGCGCTGCTTTGATCGTTGAGCTTCCAGTCGTAATCGAGGTAAACGATTCGGACGTCATTTGATCGAGCCAGGGGTTGGGCAGCGTGCGGCAGCCAGTCGGCGATGCGTTGTAACAGGATCGGTGTCGGCGAGCCGAAATCAGCGGCATACCAGTTCAGGATTGGTGACAGTCGTAGTTCATGCCGCGTGGCATCCCCAGCGCATTTGGTCGGATCGGCGAAGAACGCAAGGGTGTTGCGCTGCAACTGTTCTTCCAGCCGCTGGGCGGTATATGCTTCATTGAGCAGGCGTGGACAGCCCCGGGAGGCGCACACGATGGCGAAATGGATCCGCGGTTCGTTCAACGGACGCAGAATTGCGTGTTCGATTTGACCCAGCGAATAGCTGGTATCGCCGACAATCAAACGCAGGTCCCGCCAGATGTTGTAGCCCCAGACATGAGCTACGTGGTTCTGGATGCTGCTGGTCGGATACTCACGCAAGATGCCGCGTACGGTCACTGCATTGTACGCATTGATCCAGAAGGCCAGGCGTTGCGGTTCACTGACCGAAAGCTGCCCATCCAGTCGCGACAGCGAGCCCAGATATTCATCAAGCTGCCGCAGATCGTCCGCAGACTGCTTCCAGGTCGCGTAGTCGACATTGCCATTGTCGTCCACGAATCGACGCAGCAACTCGTCCCACGGCTGATGTGAGATCAGGTCACCCGCCACTCGCTCGGTCGACGGCCACTCACGTCCAATCACCACTGTTGGCCGGACCAGGCGCAGCGAGACGGACGTCAAGACGACAACCGCCACCAAGCCAACTAGGCAGCAGAGGATCTTCCGGAGCGATCGGGGTGAGTTACTTGCCAACAACATTGCTCATTCCTTCGGTGGTGCCTTGGTGTCGCTGGGTTTGTCGTCGGGTTTCGTCTTCTGCTCGCCCTGGAGCGTGTCGTTCGAGAAGACAAAATCCTTGCCCTGCGCTTTGCCGTGGCAATTGCTGCACGAAGTCACTTTGCCAGCAACGACCTTGTTGTCCTTGCCGCGCGTTACGGTGCCGTTTTCGAGATACTTGATCCAATACCAATTGCCGTGGTCTTTGTCGTAGGCTTTGACGCGGTACATGACGCTAATGCTTAGCCGCTTACGCTGGTCGTTATAGTCCTCACGGACCAAGATCGAGCCGATCGGCAGATTCTTCGGGTCATCGGCGGCGACTTTGTTGGCGAAAGTCTGTGAGACAGCGCTGTGCGGATTCTCGATGCCATCTTCAATCTTCTCGCGGGCCAACACCTTCCAGGTATTGTAAGCGGCCCCTTGCTTGACAATGTGATTCCAGAACGAGCTATGAAACTCTTCGGGTGTCGGGGGACGTGTCGCTCGCGGAGCATCGACGCGACTGCTGCCCGAACCACTTTGGGAGAATGCGACTGCAGTCCATCCGGCGACGACTACCAATGTGACTAAACACAGAGATCTGAGAGAAACTTTCGTGATCATGCGAGACCTTTCTACGCGATAGACGTGGGGGATGTTTCGACAGCCGGAGTCTGCTCCGGGCTGCGACCTTGATGTATCTTGAGCCAGCGTGCCCTGCGCACCCAGTAGAAGCGGACCGGGAGAAACAGATCGACGACCTCGTCCGAAATCAGCAGGCCACCCAGCACCGGCAGCGCCATTGGGGCCAGGATTTCTCCTCCCACTCCTTTCGCAAATACCATCGGGAAAATGGCGATGATCGCGACCCCTTCGGTCAGTAATTTGGGCCGCAAACGATGGACAGCGCCTTCGATGACCGCCTGACGCAACTCTTCCAACGAGGCGATCTTTTCGAGTCCCCCCCGTTTCTCGATGGCCTCTCTCAGGTACACCAGCATGATGATGCCGGTTTCTGTGGCCATCCCAAAACAGGCGATGAAGCCCACCCAGACGGCGACGCTGAAATCCAGGGGCGGAGCGTGCCAGCCCTGCATGATCTTGGGAAAGAAATACATGAAGAACGCACCGCCGCTGAGTGCTTCCGGAACGGCCAGCATCATCAATGCCGCATCAGCCAGGTCGTGATAGGTCAGATACAGGATGACGAAGATCAGCACGATGACGATGGGAAAAACGAACCGCAAGGTGCGAGCGGCACGCACTTGGTGCTCGAATTCACCACTCCATTCGATATGCACACCCTCGGGTAAGACGACCTTGTCTGCGACGACTCTCTGTGCTTCGTCGACGAACCCCACGATGTCACGGCCCCGCACATTGAGCGTGACGTAGTTCAATAAGCGGCCATTCTCACTCTTGATCATCGCGGGGCCTTCGACAATCTGAATGTCGGCGACGCTCTCCAGCGGGATCAGCCGGCGGCTCAGGGAGTGACCAGGGCCAACCTGATGGGTGTCGGGACTGGTCGAACTCGGTGTCCCCCCTTGGGTCGAGCCGGAATTACGGGTCTGCGATGCGGACATCCCCGTTGATCCGGCCGCGGACATGGCACCCGCGGTGGAAGCCATGTTCCCGCCACTGGGACTCCCCATCGCCCCCGGGCTGATCAACAAGCTGCGTATCGATTCTTCGTCCTCGCGGTCCTCTCGGGAATAACGGATGCGGACGGGGAATCGTTCCCGTTTCTCGACGGTGTAAGTGACGATGCGACCGCCGAGGGCGATTTCGATTTCGTTCTGGATATCCTCGACGGTAATACCGTAGCGCGCGGCGGCGTCGCGATTGATATCAATCTGTAGGTAGCCTTTGCCCATAATGGGTGCGGCCAGTGCGTCGCGTGCTCCATTGATCGGCTTCAGGACGGCTTCAATCTTCTTGCAGACCTTGTCAATCGAGTCCAGATCGGGACCGAAGACCTTGACGCCGATGTCGGTGCGGACACCGGTCGATAACATCTCAATGCGATTGATGATGGGCTGAGTAAAGATGTTGGACCAGCCGGGAACTTGCAGGACCCGTCCCATTTCATCGTCCACCAGATCCCCCTTCGGGCCCGTTTGGCGCGGCCAGAGAAAGAGCCGCTTGGCAAACGGGGGATCGAGCTCTTCGCGCAACGCGAGAAAGGGTTGAGCCGCCTCCGGCTGGGGAGTCTTGCCCAGTTGTGCGGCGGTGACGTGCGCAGCGAATTTGCTGCTGAGTTCTCCCTTGGGAATTTCATGCACCAAGCCCTTGGCATGGGCTCCCTTAATCAGTTCCTCCAGGGAGTACCAGTTGAAAGCCGATTCGGCTTGATCAAACAGATCATAGTTGACCTGCGCCACGCGCTGGCGCCAGAGTTTCAAACGCTGTTCGGTCACCGAATTGAGAAGTTCACTGGCGAATGAACGGCGTTCGGAGGCCAGTGCCTCCAGCGTTTGATGCCAGACGGCGACCGGCAACGACTCCTTCAATTGCAGGGCTCCCACGACATCCTTCAGGGCTTTTATCTCCTGGAGTTCCCGTGCGACGGCCTGCGTCAATTGCAGAACGTCTTCCAGGGCTGGACCGCGCGCCAGCCAATGCCCAAAACGCGGTGCCAAGCGGGCCTCTAACGCTGTCAATTGAGACGCTTCATCCAATCCTTCCGGCCAATGCAGATCTCCCGCGCCACGCATCCGCTGCACGGTTTCATCCACGACGTGGCGGACAAGCAGCGGTCCGAGTTCCTGCTCGAATTCGAGATAGCGTTGGAGTGCCAATTCCCGCAAGGTTTCATCGAAGCGTTCCACGGTATGCTGTGCCGCGTCATTCAGGAAACTCGTTCGTTCGTCGTCCGGAGCGACCTTCTGCATGAAACCCCGCGCTTCCAGCAACTCCAAAACGACACCGATCTGCCGGACGGCGTCGTCGAATCTCAGCACACGTTTCGGCCAGAGCTCCTTCGGCCGGTAATTGACGAACGTCTCCACCATGTCGAGGGGAGCCGGATCGGTCGGCGTATCGGCCCTGCCGGATTTGCCGATGACCGATTCGACTTCCGGGAAACCCCGCAACAGGGCATCGCGCGCCTTCAGATCATCAGCAGCTTGCGTGACGCTGGCGCGCGGTACGGTGACCGGCATGTCCAGCGTCGTCCCCTCATCTAAGGCAGGCATGAAGGCGACACCGATCTTCGGGAAGTGGTACGACCACAAGCCAATCAGCAGGAGCGTCACGAATGACAGAGTTTGCCATTGAATGCCCCGCGTAGAGAGGACCGTTAAGCACGTCACGAGACCAAACGTCGCGAGAAAAGAGACTTTCCAGGCATTTTCCGAAGCCCCCATGCCGATGATCGCCTGGAGGGGGAACATCCCGGCCGCCAGGACCAGTAAGACGGAGAACGCCCACATGACCAGATTGCGTCGCGGCAACGCCCAAGTCAGGAGCGGCTTGTAGATATTGATAAAACTGCGGACGATCGGATTGTCTTCTTCTCGTTTCAGTTTCCCGCGCAGGAACGAAGGAATGAGGGCCGGGACGACTGTCACCGAAATCAGGGCGACTCCCAGCAGCGCGAAACTCTTCGTGAACGCCAGTGGATGAAACAACTTGCCCTCGCGACCGCTCAGCATGAACACGGGGATGAAGCTGAGCAGCATGATAATCACGGAAAAAAAGATCGGCCGGCCCACCGTACGGCAGGCGGGAATGACGATCTCGCGAATATCACCAGTCACCGGCTGGTCACCAAAGTGTTCCTTCAGGACGTGCGTGGCATTTTCCACCATCACAATCGCCTGATCGACCAGGATGCCAATGGAAATCGTGATCCCCGCCAGCGACATGATATTGGCCTGAATGTCGATGATCCCGAAGCGGCGCAGTAGCCACATCATCAGGAATGACGACAGTACGGCCAGTGGCAGTGTCACGCAAATGATGAACACGCTCCGCACATGGGAGAGGATCAACAGGATCGCGATGGACGCGATCAGCATTTCGTGCCACATGACCTCCGTCAGGGTGTGAATGGCACCATGAATCAATCGGGTGCGATCATAGGCCGGCACGATATGCACGCCCTCAGGCAAACCCGGCTGCAGCTCCTGGATCTTCTCTTTGACTCGTCCGGTCACGGTCAGCGGATTCTGGCCGTGCCGCATCAGCACGGCTCCACCGGTGACCTCGTTACCATCCTTTTCATAGACGCTGCGGCGGAACTGTGTGCCCAGTTGCACGCTCGCCACGCTGCTGACAGCGATCGGAGTGCCGTTGACTTCCTTGATGACGGTCTGTTCGATGTCTTGCTTGTCGCGAATCCAACCGACACCGCGCACGATGTATTCCGCGTTATTCTTCTGGATTACTCCCCCGCCTGCTGGTTGATTGCTGCGGGCGACGGCACCGTACAATTCTCCCAACGTGATGCCGTAGGCGCGCAGGGCATCCGGAAACACATCGATCTGATATTCCAGTGGAGTGCCCCCGACCACCGCGACATCTGCCACCCCCGCAGCCGCATTCAACTGGGGAGCAATGTAGAACTTATTCAGAGCCCACAACTTGCCTGAATCAATGGGGTTCTCCGGGCTCGGTTCCACCGTGTACCAAAAGATCTGGCCGAGCGCAGTGGCATCGGGAGCTAGATACGGAGCCACGCCCGCGGGCAAGTAGGAACCAGCTTGGCCCAGTTTTTCGGTCACCCGTTGGCGGGCGAAATAGAAGTCGATGTCATCATTGAAGATGATCGTAATCATCGAAAAATTAAATTCGCTGGTCGACCGCACGGCTTTGACGCCCGCCAGTCCCTGCAACTTTCGCGACAGCGGATAGGTCACCTGGTCTTCCACTTCGCGCGGACTCCGGCCCATCCAGTCGGTGAAGACGATGACCTGATTCTCGCTCAGATCGGGAATCGCGTCGATCGGTGTATCGAATAGCGCATACACTCCCGCGATCGACAATCCGGCCGTGAGAATCAGTACCAGGAACCGATTCCGAATGGAGGCTTCAATCAACTTCTCAATCATGAGCTGACGCCATCTTGTAATGAGCAGCCGCGCTGCTGGACATTGTCGTCGGATTTACTTCTTCGCAGTGTCTGGCTTCGCATCCGGCCATTTCGCTTCGGCTTGTTCGAGGCAACCTGCGCAGCATAGAAACAGCGGCTTTCCGTCGCGGAGCAGCTTGACAGGCTTACCCATCGAACCCAATTCGGTGGACTTCATAATCACGCAGAACTTCTGTGTCTGGGCTACCTTGCGATCCTCGGGTGACAGCTTGGCCAGAGCCGCCTGAATTCGTGCTTCCTTGCTGGATGCAGGCTTCGTCGTCCCTGTGCCACGGCTTTTCGCATGATCGACCTTCAGTTGCTGCGCTTTATGGAGTGTTTGCGCCGAATCTTTCAGTGCGCCCTTCTGACAACTCGGGCAACAGACGAAAACCGTCTGCCCGCCTACGTTGAGCTTGACGGGGACGCCCATCGATCCGAGGCGAGTCTCGGTGAGGATGGGGCAATATTGTTGGGCTTGAGCGAGTTCGCGATCTGGGGGATTCAGTTTGGCGAGCGTCAGATCAATCTTCAGATCGTGATCTTCCGGTGTCGAGGGTCGCACGGTGCTGCTGGGCTGGGTGTTTCCGGAACCGCCACCACTGCCGCCGATATAGATTGAACCGGCCGCCGGGTTCAGCCGGGTCTCTGCATCAACCAAGAATGAACCGGTGGTCACAATTTCTTCGCCCAACTCCAGCCCCGACAAGACGGGATAGAACTGGACGTTCTCCGGGCCCACCATTCGAGGTCCTAAGGTAACCAGTACGCCATCAAACTCTCCCGGCAGTACCTGACGGTAGACAATCTTTTGGCGACCGGTATCGATCACCGCACCCTCGGGAACAACGAGAGCCTGACCTTCATTCAACTTCTGTTGTCGATCGGGATTATCAGCAGCCGCACGTTTTAAGACTGGTACCTGTCGGGGTGACACATTGATGAACACCGTGGCCGTCGTGCCGGGACGCAGCACATGTCCGGGATTATCGATTTCCACGCGGACCGTCACGGTGCGCGTTTCTTGATCGACGTGGGGATAAATGAAGGAAATCGTCCCGGGAAACTCTTCATCCGGATACGCCCGAACAATCACTTTGACAGAAAGGCGTTCCTGTGGTGCATTGCCGTGATCTTCCGTCATGGGCAGGAATCGGAAGTCGTCCTCATGAACCTGAGCCTGAATCCAGACCGAAGAAAGATCCGCGACGTCGTAGAGCGGCATGCCTTCGTCGACGTATTGCCCCTCGCGCACATACTTCCTGATGATGTGACCGGTGATCGGAGAACGAATCCGCAGGTGCGTGTTGGCCTGCCCCGACTTCAAGATCTCATCAATTTGTTCATCGCCGATCCCCAGCAGACTCAAACGCTGACGGGAACTCTTGAACAATCCAGAGTTGTTACTCTTTTGTGCATCCACGAGTGTCTGGACGGTCACATTCAGTTCAGGACTGTAGATCGAGGCCAGCTCATCTCCCGCTTTGACATTCTTACCCGTTTCGTTCGACACCAACTTGTCGATCCGGCCCTTCACCCGGGCCGCGACCGTCTTGAAACCGCGTTCATTGAAGTCCACATAGCCCACGGCGGTGATCTGCTTGCTTAGCGGCACATAGTCCACACTCCACGTTCGCACGCCGGCCAACACTACGCGATACGGTGTCAATTGGACGCGGCTGACGATTCCGGCTGGCAAGGCCGTCTCGGAGGTCGCCCCCTTTTTCCGCTTCGACAACGGCATGAAGCAAATGGGGCATTTCTCCTTCCCGTTGGAGCGGATCACCGAAGGGTGCATGGGGCAGAAGAATTCGGTATCCCCCGCCACCGCGACGGCTTCCCCGGAAGGACGCGTGTATTTCTCATAGTAGGCCACGAGCGTGTCCCATTGGGTGATCACCGCGCCAATGGCCACTAGCACCGCGACAAACCGCAAGCGTGCCAGCTTGACCAGGATCACGAAGTCAAACCACCACCAGACCTTGCGCCAATAACTCAAACCCGGCGGTGCTCTCAGCCCCCCTTCATCGGGCGGTTCCGGGTTTGGGGTGCCGGGGTGCAGCGGGCGTGAATGCTGTTCTGACATGAATCAATCTCTCCGGTGAGGCCGGTTAAATGTTTTGGAGTTTTTCTCGGACTGAATTCTCCGACCAATGGGAGAGCAGCCGGGTGACGAGCCGACACTAACAAGGTGCTAACCCGCCAACTCGGCCCGACTGCTCACCCAAGGCCCGGAGGGACATCGAGTGCAACTGCACTCGATGAATCTTCGCGCGCGTCAACTCGCATTCTTGGCAGCCAATATCCTGAGAATTCGAGGCGGCCCTGAGTCTCCTACGCGAGACTCAGGGCCGCTCCCGATCTCAACCATCAACACGCAGTGCAAGACCGCTACAGACGGGAAACCACCGGTTCGTTTGCATTATGATTTGCTCCAATTTCAGTTCAGGCAAAGTTCAATTTCGGAAATGGACGTTCGATTCATCGCGCGACGGACTTCCAAGTCAGCCGTGCGGCCTCACGGCGAACACTCGCACACTGGCTGCATACTCATTGATGTTGTACCGACTCAGCAGGTCGAGGAGCCGGGCGTGCAAAGTCTCTTCGATTGCTGGCGCTGAACAGCAACTTGTTTCCACGACAGACAGACCGGATACCGCTGGTGAACAGCAGCCGCCTTGGTTTTCCACCATCGCGTAAGCATTCAGGTCGGTACCTGTGTCAATGACTTCGACCGCATCGAAACCGGCCGCGTAGAGCTGGCGTCGATATTCCTCAATAGGAATGGCACCTGATATGCAGCCGACATAAGCCATCAAGTCCTGCCCGAGCTCAACTGGGAGTGGTTGCTTGAGGGCGATATCGCTGACCGCGAGCCGACCACCGGGCTTCAGCACTCTGGCGATTTCGCGAAACACCGCCGGCTTGTCCGGTGCTAGATTGATGACACAGTTGCTAATGACACAATCCACAGAGGAATCCAGCAGCGGCAACTGGTCAATGGTCGCCTGATGGAACTCGACGTTGGTGATCGGCTGGCCGTTCTGGCCGCGGGTGGCATTTTGGCGGGCCAGTTCCAGCATTTCAGGGGTCATGTCGATGCCGATGGCCTTGCCGCTCGGCCCAACTTTGGACGCCGCCAGAAACACATCCAGGCCACCGCCGCAGCCCAGGTCTACGACAACCTCGCCCGGCCGCAAGTTGGCAGTTGCGGTGGGGTTGCCGCACGACAACGCCATGTTGGCCCCAGAGGGAATCGACGCCAGTTCTGCGGGGGAATATCCGAACGCCTCAGCCACAGCGCGGACGCCGGAATGCGCGCTGGAGAGACCGCTCGTGGCGACCGCCCCGTATTTCGACTTCACGGCCTGTTCGATGACTGGTGACATGAGTTCCCTCATCTACGATAGTTCAATGAACTTCTTGATTTTCGTTTTCGATCCGCTTTTGCACGTCCCGGAAATCTCGCCCTGGGCTGCAGCTCCTTCACGAGTACCAGCGTCCCAGCCGTTCCGGCGACACCCCCAGATGGAATCCGGCAATACAGATTTGATTGATCAGTGTGGTCCGCCACAGGCCGCGCTTCAGCCAGCGTCTGGCCGAACTGATCACGGCGGCGGGAGCGAGACGAATCCTGCCCTGTTTTTGCAAGCGGCGACACAGTTCGTAGTCTTCCATCAGAGGCCAATTCGGGAAGCCGCCGACGCGATGAAACAGTTCGGATCGCACGAACAGTCCTTGGTCACTGTAAGGCAGCTGGCGGTAATGCGAACGCAGATTCACGCCCCATTCGATCCAGCGCAACCCCGAATGCTCGTGATCGAGGCGCAGTCGAAACGCCCCTGCAATGGCTCCCCGATCCAGCGTCGACCAAACGTGCTCTGGAAATCCGCGGGGCAACCTCGTGTCGGCGTGCAGAAACAGGAGGACTTCGCCGCGAGCCAATCCCGCCCCCGCGTTCATCTGCCGCCCGCGGCCTCGTCTGGCCGGCACGACCCGGATTCCCATTCGCCGGACAATGTCGGCTGTCGCATCCGTGCTGGCGCCATCCGCAACAATCACCTCGACCTGTTCCAAGTCCGCCAACGGTTCCAAAGTCTGTTCAATCACTCGCTCTTCGTTGAAAGTGGAAATGATCACTGACAGCAGCCCGCGTTGCATTGCCGGCAGAACCTGGGTGAATGCTCCCGGTACTCGGCGGCAGGCGAGGAGATCTTCCGGGTAATCCACATCGGAAAGAGACTTCAATTGTCGCACGCTGCAGCGTGCCTGCCGAATACGCTGGAGTGTCTGCCGCAATACGTTCTCGGTCCCCCAGTCAATTCCGCGAAACAATTCCGGCCGGTGGGCGCGCAATCCGATCAGATAGTATCCACCATCAATCGCGGGCCCCAGCACGACGTCCGCGTGCAACAGAGCCTCAAACGCTTGTCTCAGGATGAGCGAGTCGATTTCCGGACAATCGGTTCCGATCACGACGACGCGTTTCGTGCCGGCCTGGAACGCAGCCGCGACCGCGTCCTCCAAGCGTTCGCCCAGGCCGTTACCTTGTTGGCTCGAATACTGATGTTCGGCTCCGAATTGGCAGCCCATTCGCGAGACGTCGCCTCCCGCAAACCGTACCTCCAGATCGCACGATCGATCCGCACAGTGTTGCCGGGCGACCTGCAATGTTCTCCGAGTCAGGGCCGCCTGAAGTTGTGCGGATCCTTCGGGCCCCAGGGACGGGATCAACCGTGTCTTCGTCTGACCGGCTTCGGGAAACCTGGCGAATACGATCACACGCTCCGGCTGTGTCAGCGCAGCCTGACCGAACTGCTGTTCGCACGGAAGGCTCGCTCGATCTGACACCCGATCTGTCATCTGTTTTTCCTGGCGCGCAACGAAAAAAGTGGACTAGTTTCTGATCTCTGAACGTGGCATTCGCGACGTCAATGGTTGTTGCTGACGAGCCGCCCCTGGCAGCTCGATCCAGCGCCCGCAGTACATCCAAAGCAGTGTTGGCCGGTCAAAATCCGGCGATTCCCTATTTGGGCCAGTGTCACGTCATCGAGTTCAACGATGTTTCGGGGCAAACCAGTGACCAGCGGCAGTCCGAGCATTTGATTGAAGTCACAATCCGAGAGATTTCCCTGCCAGTCCACCGACAACATGGTGCGACACATCAGGCCCTCGACCGTCGCCGGGTTGAAGGCTGCGACGAGCTTGTGCAGGTAGGCATCGAACTGCCCGGTTTGCAGCAAATCGTCCAGAAAGCGGCTGATCGGCATGTTGGTAATCGTAAACAAGCGTGTAAATTCGATTTGGTAACGTGATCGCAATTCGCGTCGGTACGCAGCCTCCAGTCGTTGCTGGTTTGGTGGGAGCGACGGGCCGGTTGGGTTAAATACGAGTGTCAGGACCTGTGACGAATTGGGCTGACCGTATCCCAACGCGTTGAGTCGGTGTAGTGCGTCAAGCGAACGGCTGAAGACGTGCTCGCCACGCTGCTTGTCGACATTTTCTTCCAGATAGCAGGGTAGCGAGGCCACGAGCTCGACTTCGTGCTCAGCCAGAAACTCAGGGAGATCCTCAAAGCCCGGCGCGACGAGAATCGTTAGGTTACAACGATCGATGACCCGTCGCCCCAGGCCACGGGCTGCAGTCACAAGCCACCGGAAATGAGGATTCATCTCCGGTGCGCCTCCGGTGATATCCAGCGTGGGAATGTCCGAACGGCGCAGTACCTCAAGACACGCTTCGGCCGTTTCCCGCGACATGACCTCGCGCCGCTCCGGTCCCGCGTCGACGTGGCAGTGACGACACGTCTGATTGCAGAGTTTCCCGACGTTAATCTGTAAGACCGCAGTTCCGGTCGCGCTCAGCGGTGACCGCTCGTGACGGGCCAGGATCTGTCCAAAGCCAAACTGCGACTCGCTGTGGGATAGGATCCGCAGCTGTTCGGCCGGCTGCGCCAGAGGACTCGCCCGGCGCGACAACGTCAGTTCAGTCATTGAAATCCCTCCTCATCAAATTGAGGTCGCTAACAATCGCATCGGCTTCATGTCAATTAGGCGAAACGTAGTGGTCAATGCATCTGATTGAATACTCAAGCCAATGTTGCGTTGACGCCAGGCACAATCACCCGCAGCGGCCCGCTTACACAGGCCGCTGCGAGCGTTGAACGCCACATTACAGACCTTCGATCTTCCGGCCGGCACGGAGCTGATACTGGAAGTCATTCCTCAGATCGTAGTTCCGAGCCGGAGCACGATACTGCGGAACGGGGGCGTAGTATTGTGGCTGCGCCGCCGGGGCTCGATAAGTACTCTGATAGCGAACTCGGCTGTTGGTCTGAGCATGACCAGCATGGTCCATTTGCACTTCGGTCGGCGCAATTTTGCCAGTCGGAACCGCGGGAGCAGCACAGGTAGCTTGCTGCCCACACGACCGGCCACACCCACCGGCCATCGCAGTTTGACCACCGAAGAGGGTTCCAGAAGCCAGGATTGCTGAGAGACTCACGGTTTGGATAAAATGCAACATGATCGACACCTTATGGTTAGATGGAGTGAGAGATCGCATTCAAGAACGAACTCACTCGCGGAAAAACAAAGGGAACAAATGGGCCGCCAGATTCTCCTGAATGATCAATGAGAACTCTGCGCGACCAACGCTGGTACGAGTCTGGGGCCGTACGCAGACACAGCGCAACCGGCGTCAACAAACGGACGCGCGGCCCCGAAACCCATGATCAAAGCAATGGTTGAAAAAGAAGTGGATTGCTACAGCGAACGACCGGAGCAATACCCTGTAGAAGGCGGGCGCGCTAAGTCACCCGCGAATGCAAGTCAAATGACCAAGTGCTGAAACACTGTAATGCGGTCGATTTGAGGCAATAAAGCACTGGCATTGCCGTGGGGGGCAAAGCTGGCTAGCACAGAAGGCATCTCGTCACACAGGATCATTTCCCAGGCAACGGTGTCTGTGGGGACCGCTGGTGTCACACCTTCAGCCGGGGCAGTGAGCACCGCGGCGGTCCAACTGCAGCAACTACCCGATTTAGGGGCTGGCATCTGCACACAAATGGGACAGTCGGAGTGGGAAGCCGCCACAGTCGCAGCGGTCACACGTGCTGCATCGGACTTCTTGGTGTGGCAGCAGTTACGTTTCGGCGGAGGGGAATGGTTCGGATCGACAACCGTGCTCCGAAAGCAGCAATCACAAAACATCAACCCTTGAGCCGCCGCGCACCGGCAGTGCATCCGAGGCAAGCTAGCAGCCAGGGTGAAGGGGATCATGGCCCACACCAAAGCTCTCCAGACAAATTCGTGCTTGCCAAACATAAGTCACCACGCCATCCGAACGTCGAACACCCGAACCCGTACCTTTGCTAGATTTCAGACGCTTTTTCAATCATCGGAGTTTCCGAGTGAATCAGTTCAATTATTAGCCCGGCATACTGATGATCAGAATCAGCCATTCACTGGAGGTAGTCTACGCCCTTTTTTCCTGATTCCGCAAGCCGACTTAAACAATCGAGGAAGAAATGCCAGGAAATCTTCTTAAGTTCGACTTTGGCCGTCACATTGCCTGTGTAAGCAGGCCGAGCATCAGGTGTTTTTCCTGAGACGTAAGTTTTTGAAAGGCGGTTGCATGGCGGGGGCTTTCCAAAACCCAGCATCGCCAGATGTGTCGACGCACCAAAGTGATGGCGTCGGAAAACGTCAGTGTCTGTTTGGCGCTTCCCGTCCAGTCGACAACCGGTTCCCAACGTTCTTGCTCCGGCAATTCCGAGAACCACAAGGCGATCAATGTGTAGAGACCAAACAGACACGGCTCGGCACGCAGGATTGTCTTCGCGCAGCGTCCGCGCGTTGTTTCCAGTCCGACATGCTCGCGAGTCTCCTCGAACATGACTTCGATTGCCCAGCGACCGGTGTAGGCCTGGATGATTTGTCTCGGCGTCAGGTTGATGTCCGTCGTGAAAAGGTATTCGTCGCGATGAGTGCCTGTCAGATCTTCCACGAAGACCCAGCGGACAGAAACCAATCCCTCGCGCCCCTTGTACCAGTGCGACGTGCCCGTCACGACTGCGACTTGTCGGCGACCACCGCCATGCCACGAGACCTGCAGGTGTTGACGGCGGGTCGCGGCGAACATCAACATTTGAAAGCGTGGCCAGACCGTCTCCGAAAATTGGGCAGACCACTTCTGCAGGACAGAGCGAACGCCCTGTGGTATCTTGGTCATCGGAGCTTCCTTGCTCGGTGGGATTCAAGGTTTGTATGCACCCGGAATCTACCAGCAAGGCGGTTCTTTGTGCTTTACTATTGTGCAAAGCCCTCGATTCCTGGCGCGCCGCCTTGCAGGTGTTGGTTAATATTCCGCTGGCCGCATTCGGCTCGGTGGTGACGCTGCTCATTGTCAACCGACCGGAATGGGCGGCATTGCAAACCGCTCCCTGGTGGGACTGGCCACGCGTGTGGATCAGTGCGACCAGTCTGTCAGTGGCGCACTGGGTCGGCTTCATCACACTGATCGGCCTCGTCAGCCGCAACGGGATCATGATGATCTCACACTACATCCACCTGATGCAGCACGAGGGCGAAGCCTTTTCCGAGCATATGATCGTACGCGGTAGCCTCGAACGTCAGGCCCCGGTGATGTTGACGACGGCCATGACGAGCTTCATTGGCCTGCTGCCGCTGTTGTTCGGGGCCGGCCAGACGGGAAAGGAAATTCTCTATCCGCTCGCACTGGTGGTATTCGGCGGCATGTTTACCTCAACGATCCTGGATCAAGTCGTCACGCCGGCATTGTTCTTCAAGTTTGGACGTAAGATTTATGAACTCTCCCCGACGGACACACCTCCCGCCAGCGTAGACATCCAGCAAGATGTGGGGATGGCAGCGTTACAGCCAATGCAGGCCACCACAGCTTCAGAACCGAAACCGATCGACACGTCGAGTCTGGTGACCCCCTCCACCGGTCCAGCGTCTGCCGCTCCCACAATGTCTTATTAGAAACATGGTGCGGTAAATCAGTTATCGGCCTGCGTTCCAGACGAAATGTATGTCCCCGAAATGACCGAGCTTAAGGGAGTACACTATGTTGTGGCAACTTGAACCACGTTTGATGGCCGTGACCGTAGGGTTGGTCTGAATGAATGACAATTGTGACACATCCCGCGCGGGTGCAGCAACATATCGGACGTCACGGTTGTGGTCATGGTGCCTACTACGGCGGTGGAAGCCATCACTCCTCGCCAGACTTTAGCTTTTCCTCCGCCCACCACTACTCGCCGTACAATTCCGGCGGACGTTACTATTCTTCACTATACTATACTATACTATACTATACTATACTATCACGGAAGCTACTCTTGGCTCGCCGCACTTTGGGGGCGGTGGATACCGCGGCAACCATTATTCCCCGAGTTGTGGCGATGGAACGTGCAAAAGTCGCCGGCAATCTCGAAGACGAAGTGCCCGAATTCGGTTGGGAAGACTGCTGGATGCAGTTGGTGAGTAACACAGCCGTCAACTACAAGCGGCTGTGACGCGTCTATCGGAACTTCGAATTGAGTCTTCACGGAAAACCTCCGCCGGTAGATCAAGATTGGCCCAAACAAGCCGAATCCGGACACTTTGAAGGGCTAGCTCGCCATGAACACGACGCCCGGAAGGAATCCTAATCGAAACGCGACTTCAATTTGCCCTGACATTTCTCTAGCTTTCGGGAATGGCGAGTGTTTCGGCCGGAACGACAATCGCGTTCGCATCCGGCGGCATCGACACCGCCCCCCCAACTGCCCGTTGCAGTTCAGCCCAGCGACGATGCAGTTCGGCAATCGCCATCTGATGCTTCTCCCGCAACGCTATTGTCTCACGTTGGGCTTCGACGAGACGCAGAAAATCCAACGTTCCTGCCGTATATCCGGCGCGGGCCGCCGAGAGATTGTCGTTCGCCGTGGGCAGAATCTTCGTGTCATAAATCCTTACGGTACGAACGCCACCTTGCACGCGAGACCAGGCCGCCTGAACCTCATTGCGAATGTTGTCGGTCGCTTGATCAAGCTCCGACCGCATCTTCTGGACCTGAAACTGACGTTCTTGAACAGCCGCATGACGGCGCGAGCGATTGAGCGGGACATTGACGTTCATGCCCACCTGACCTCGCTGTTCTTTATCTGTCCAGAACCGGTCATAGCGGCCCATGAATTCAAAATCGGGATAGAATTCCTTGCAGGCCAGTTCGACTGCGGTTTGCTCGGCCTGAATCCGTGCCGCCAACGCATGGAGTTCGGGACGTTGCTCGACGGCAAAATCTCGCAACTCAGACGCTGAAGGCAACTCCGCAACCTGAGGCAATGTCTGAGGTGGTGGTGGCAACGGGTGATCGGGTCGGCGATGCAGCAACGTGTTGAGACGAGCCACAGCGATTTCTCGTTCCTGATCCAACTCGATCTTGCGTTGCTCCAATTGGGCCAGTTCCACATCGGCCTGGAGGACGTCTTGTTGCGTCACCTGATTCGCTTCGTATTTGGAATTCGCGATGTTGCGGAATTCTTCGGCCGCTCTTGTGTTGGAATCCAACAGTTCTCGCAGCCGCTCATTCAAGTAATAATCCAGAAAAGTCACGCGAGACGCTTCGGCCAAGCGTAAGCTCGTCTCGCCGACATCATGCGACGCGGCGGACGCTTCCCAGTTGGCTTGCTGTCCACGTAACCCCCGCTTACCTGCCCAGGGAATCTTTTGGGCAATACCGAGGTAATAAGACGATTGGACATTCGAGTTCGACGTAAAACTTTGCGGCGCGTACATCGACTGAAATATCGGATCTTCCAGCGCAACGGCCTGCGGATACTTCTGCGCAGCGGCCCCCCAAGCAGCCTGTACCGCGGCCAGCGAGGGGTTGCGGGCTTGGACCTCCGCAATTAACAGGTCAAGAGAAAGACTCTCAGACTCCCGGAACGGATCATCGGGATCGGGGCCGTCCATACTTGCGGATTGTGAGAGTTCCATGTGCGAAACAGAAACAATCTCGTCCGCTTGAAGAGTCAACTCGCGATTCGGAGCGCTCAACCTTGGCAGCGCAGCCACTTCGGAATGGGGCCTGTTGTGAACCGAAGTCGCACGTGCAGCGGCGGTCGAACTGCAACCTGCAAGGATGCAGATTCCCGCGAAAGTTAACAATAGACGTAATGTCATCAACCGGAACCAAGGCATATCGCCTCCGAGATGCTTGATGGCTGCGGCTCGTCACGAGTTGGCGGGTTAGCGTGCTGCCAAGAGTGTCTTGCAATGCTCCTATCGGCGGTCTGGAATCGTCATCCTCATTAAATGCGTTGTTTTGAGCAATCTTTGCGCAATCGATAAAACTTGCCCTGCTTCCCAGCGAAGTTTGGATTTGGCCATTGCACCAAGACAGACCAATTACTTGCCGCCCCATCTTAAAGGAGCTACAGACAATAGTCATAGGGTTGTATACTTGGCGACAAAGCGTGCTTGGTGATCATCGAAATCCGCCGCGCATTGCAGCGAGCAGAAGACAAAGCGATTCCCCTGAATCGTGCGTTTCGCGGCGGCGGTCTGCGGATTGATCGGCATGCCGCAGACCGGATCACGTTCTGCTTTCAGAGTGGCTGACTCCGTTCCGTTCGCGGAAAGTTCATGGCAGAAGACCGACGGACGGCGGTAGTGTTCTTCGCGGTAGATCCTCAGTAATTCCGTCACCAATCGGCGCGGCTGATCGTCGTAGACGACACGCGCCCCCGTTTGTTTCTGGCATACAGAGAGGATGCCGGAGACCATATCGCTGATCCCGCCAGTGCCAGTCAGGATTCCGATGAGTTTTCCTTCGTCATAAGCAATCGCAAGTTCGCCCAATGTACCGCTGCTGCCTCCGATAAATGCCACGATGTCGGAACTTCGAATGTTCACGACCTCACGCCCCATTAATTCGCTGCCGGTAAAAATCAAGATGTCGTGATAAGCCGTAGGCGACTCGTATTTGTACGCGTGCTCACAGAGGCTCAAACCGGGCGAAATACCGATGACGGTCGCTCCTTTCCGCTTTGCGCCGCGTGCTGCCGCGAATGGTAATCCCGGACAAGCTCCGGTAACGAGCACACAGTATTGCTCGCCAATCGCTTCGCCAAGTTCTTCAGCCTTGGCCAGATATGCTTCTGGGATTTCGCGTCCCGCTCCGCCCATGACACCGACCGTCAGCGCCAGGCTGACTCGGTTGGCCAAGTCTTGCGTGGACGCATTTTGTCCGCCGTATGCGGGTAAAGCCATGATCTCACGCTCGCCTCGATGGTTCGATCGACTCTGAATTCAGCGTGCTGGGTGTCTCAATCCTCAGGGTCGGCCTTCGCCTCGAAGTGAGCCACGAGTCTAGTCAACTCATCGATGTTTTCGGCCCCGATGACAGTGATGTGGCGGCGTTGATGCTGCCAGGAACCCGCAATCCAGCCTTCACCCTGCACCAGACGCGTAGGCTTGCCACAGCAGACTGTCGAGGACACCGGGCGGTCATCGAACCAAATGGGTTGATCTTCGTTGTGCTCGAAGATGCAGATGACTCCGCCTTTTTTTCGCCGGTAGCACGTTTCGAGGCACCGACAGCAAGGCATATTAAGCAAGCTTGCGTGAGTCAATTCATAGCCCAAAGGCAGTCCATCGGTCACGACCGGTCGGTACTTCAACTCGCGAACGGCGTCATCCAGGGTGACTTGCCGCCCGGAATACTTCTGTGTCAAAAATTCCTGAGCCTGTTCGGGGGATTTCTCGAACATTCCAAGGAATTGGCTGAAGTTCATCGCCAGACGGTGATCCTGGTGGGAATGCCATAGGGAATGTCCCAGCCATGACACTGTGCCAGCAATAATTACCACAGCGGTCAGCAGCGCAACCCATCGGTTACGACGAGAAGGTCTTGCCTTCGGCACGGCTTGCGATACGTCTGCGTCAAGTTGTGTTGAGATGCGTTGCCAGGCGTGGGGCGGCGGCGAAGGCTGGTAGAGCTGTGAGGTCAAGTCGGACATCGTGCGGAACGAATCCAACTCGGCGGCGCAGTGGGGACACGACTCGACATGCGAAGCTACGGCTGCCGCGAGACCCGGCGACAACTCTTCATCGTAGTAAGCGGAGAGAAGTGGAACGACTTCTTGGCACTGCATGACTACTGCTCCCAGCCCAACTCAAGGAGGTGTTGCTTCAGGAGTTGCCGGGCACGATTCAGCCGAGAAGCCACTGTGCCTTCCGGAGTCTGGGTCTCTTTGGCAATTTCGGCATAGGATTGCTTTTCGACTTCGCGCAGCAGGTACAACGCCCGCAAATCTGGCTCAAGACGAGCAAGCGCATGCTCCAGCAGGTCCTTATAGTCCAGGTGGCGTTCGTGATTAGGTTCGTGGTCCACGAGGTCGATCACCAGAGAAATCCAACGCCCTCGCCGCTGTCGCCGCAATTGCTGCAACGCCTCGTTTACCGTGATTCGATACAGCCATGTCTCAAACTTTGACCGACCGTCAAATCGGTGGAGTTCCCGAAACACCTGCAGAAAGACCTGTTGCAAAACATCAGGGGCTTCTCTTTGTCCCACCATCCGGACGATCAGCCGGAAAACTCGCTGTCGGCAACTTTCGTAAAGTTGGCGTTGAGCATCCCGGCTTCCTGCTTGGCAGGACGCCACTAAATCATCGAGCGGTCGCTCAGCGGCCGCTGTTTCCACCGGTCGTTCGGCGTTTGTCGATGATTTAGATGCAGTCAACATGGTCGGGCTTCTGGCGCATGACGTATTTTCTCGAGATTGTGCTCCCGAGCCTTATCGATAACGACTCATCCTTCGCAAATGTGATGCCAATAGCTATGGACTGAATCTACGCAAAGCTTTACGCACCCAGTGATCTGGGGGGTGTGCGAGACTGACATGGTCGCGAGCGAACTGTGCCCTGCCGCACAACCACGGAGTTATACCAAAATCGGAAATGTCTGCGAAGAAGTTCGCAACTGTCAGCATCTAAACGTGTGAGATGCCTTGACTGGCAACCGCGTGAGATCGAGGGCCAGACGTGGGTTGCAGTCTTGTGATCCTGGGTTTGTGAGTCACTTGCGCCGAGTTGGCAACTTCTGTCGCTGGCCCAAGATGACAGGTCTTAGGGAAAGGAATGTTCCATGAACATTCGAAAAATGTGCGGTGTCAGTATTGTTACGTTGGCCCTCGTCGGTGTGATTGCGTTCGCCCAGCAGGGGCCAGCGCAGGAAAAGAAGGTCCACCACATGGAACACGATGCCATGATGCAGGAATGTGCCAAAGCCTGCTCGGACTGCCAGCGGGAGTGCGACCTCTGTACGACGCATTGTGCGCATCTAATGGCGGAGGGGAAGAAGGAACACCTCTCATGCCTCATGAACTGCCAGGACTGTGCCACGTGTTGCGTCTCCTGTTCACAGATTTGTGCGAGGGGTGGGCCGCATTCCGCCCTGATGGCAGAATGCTGTGCGAAGTCCTGCGACCAGTGCGCCAAGGCATGCGAAGCCTTCCCCGATGACAAGGAATTGAAAGCTTGCGCCGCGGAGTGCCGCAAGTGTGAGAAGTCGTGCAAGATGATCGTGAAGCACATGGCGAGCAAATAGGTTCGCGACCCCGCCTCAGTGCGTTTTCTCCACAACGGGCGAAATGCGATGGTGATATTCGGGTGTATTTCCTTGGTGTGGGTGGAGTTTACGTCCCGCCCACATCAAAGGATGCGAAATGCACTTGACCCTCAATGAGCAAATCGGACAAGTACAGTGCTCAATGTAAGATCTAAGACTTTCTTGAAATGCCGCCACAATTGACGAATTGGCGGAGGCATCGTCGGTCCCAAAGCCAGATGGAATCTTGTTAAATCTAACTGTTGTGCGAATTCGCACACTGCGCGGATCTGTCATTCCAATTCGCTCATAATTAGTCAGTCGTCAACATAAAAGTGGGCATTATTCAGTCTATTTGAGCGACTTTTAATCAATTGATGGTGTTTGGCATTCCAAATGCCTACACCAGGATGCATTGCCCGACTGCATCTGGGAGTTGAGTCAGTGATTCAGGCTTCTGGCTGCAATACTTGTAACCAAAAGGTCCATTATTTCGATGGACAACGCCCCGTTAAGTCTCAAAGGAAGAACCTCATGAAATTGCAAATGTGTGGCTTAGGGTTGGCAATCATGTTTCTGGTGGTGCCCAGCGTCTTTGCGCAGAACGATGCGAGTCTCGACGCGGGTAGGAAGATTCGAGACGGCGGAATGGCTCATGGCGTTCAAATGTATCAGCGACACGCGCAAGACCGGTCGCAGGTGCTCTACTACTACAGCCAGGCTAAGCAGCCGATTCCAAAGGCCGAAGCCAAGGAACTGGTCACCGGAATCAAGAGCGACCTGACGGCTGCAGACAAGGCGTTGGCAAAGCTCAAGACCGAGCACGCCAAGGAACCAGAAGTTGTGAAGTTGATTACTTCGATTGAGAAGCACCATGCCAAGGCTCACGAGGTCTGCGGCATGGCGGAGGAACACTGCCTCAAGGAACACGGTGATCACGTCGTGATCGGCGATTGCTGCAGCGAGATGTGGCACGAAGTCGATGCCGCCCGCACTGAGACGGCAAAGCTCCTGAAGCTACTCAAGATTGAGACTTTGACCCCACCCAAAAAGGTGGCCGCGAAGAAAGATGCCCCAAAGTAGATTTGTATTGACGCGGCGCGGGGGCAGGCAAATGATCATTGCCTGCCCCTTTTCGTTTCTCCAGACACCCTTACGACAAGACGAAGCCGATGTCAGAGGCCGACTCAAAGCTGGGAATTGCTCAACTTTCGCCCATCCCGCCATATGAAATGCCGATTGATCGGCTCCTTTCAGACGCAGGCGGAGTGCGTGTTGACCACGGGCTGCTGACTGCTGAAGTGCAGAAACGCCAGCAATTGTTCGGGGAGAACCAGTTGACCGAGGCTCCTCCGGTCCCGATCTGGCAGAAGCTCGTCGCTCAATTCAAAGACCTGGTGATTTGGATTCTGATCTTCGCGGCGATCATTTCCGGGGCGATGGGCGAGTGGGTGGATGCGCTAGCGATCTTGGCGATTGTGTTACTCAACGGCGTGATTGGATTCGTACAGGAGCAACGCGCGGAGCAGGCGATGTCTTCGTTGCGGAAACTCTCCGCCCCGACGGCCAAAGTCGTACGGGATGGAATCCATCAGACGATTCCGGCCAGCGGACTCGTCCCGGGTGATGTCATCCAGGTGGAAGCGGGTGACAACATTCCGGCCGACGCGCGGCTGATTCAGTCCTTCAGCTTGAGTGTGCAAGAGGCAGCGTTGACCGGTGAATCCGTGCCAACTGATAAGGACGCGTCTACCGTGCTTGCATCCGGGACCCCGTTGGGTGATCGCCGCAACATGGTTTACATGGGGACGGTGGCCGCGGCTGGCAAATCCTGGGCGATGGTCACGGCCATTGGCATGCAGACCGAATTGGGCAACATCGCGGGCATGCTGGCTCGCTATGATCCGGAAACAACGCCGTTGCAACGACAATTGGCGGAGCTCGGCCGCGTGTTGATTGTGATTTGTCTGGCCATCGTCGCCGTCATTTTTGGCTTGCAAGTCTGGCGTGGCGGCAACTTGATCGAGGCGTTCCTCGTTTCTGTCAGTCTCGCCGTCGCCGCGGTTCCCGAAGGACTGCCGGCGGTCGTAACCATTACGTTGGCTTTGGGCCTGCAGCGGATGGTCAAACGGAACGCACTGGTTCGCAAGCTGCCCAGCGTCGAAACGCTTGGTTCCGTCAGCGTGATTTGTTCCGACAAAACCGGCACGCTGACCCGCAATGAGATGACCGTGCAGGAAATCGTCACACTTACCGAGCGATATCGCGTTTCTGGTATTGGCTATGTACCGCACGGTGAATTTCTCCGAAATGACGCGGCCGTCAAACCGACCGAAGGTGACGATCTTTATCTCGCACTGAAAGTCGGAGCCTGGTGCAACGGCGCTCAAGTCGTTCCCAAATCTGACGGCGATCAAGCTTGGCAGGTCGTGGGTGATCCCACAGAAGGAGCACTCGTCGTCGTTGCCATGAAAGCCGGACTCGATCCGGCCGAACGTCGAGCGGTGATCGTGTACGAGATACCGTTCGATTCAACCCGCAAATTGATGTCAGTCGTAATCCGCGAGCAAGGGAGCAAGACCCTCTACTCGAAAGGCGCTCCGGAAGTCTTACTCGCGAAATGCGATAGAGTCCATCGCAACGGAAAGATCGAGCCTCTTACCGATCAGCATCGTCAACAAATCCTCGCCGTGAATGCCGAACTGGCGTCGCAGGCATTGCGGGTATTGGCTCTGGCATATCGGCCGGACATTATCGATCACACCGAATCCGATGCGGAGACACAGCTCGTGTTCTTGGCCTTGGTGGGCATGATCGATCCGCCTCGTGAAGAAGCGAAAGTCGCGATCGCGAAATGCCGCGCCGCCGGCATTCGCCCCGTAATGATTACTGGCGATCACCCCGCCACGGCGTTCGCAGTTGGCAAACTCCTGGGACTGACGTCCGGTAATGAGCGTGCTCTCTCTGGTACCGAACTCGAGCAGCTCTCAGACGAGCAGCTCGCTCAACAAGTCGAACACATCGCGGTTTACGCTCGTGCGACAGCCTCGCACAAGCTGCGGATCGTCAAGGCGTGGAAATCGCGTGGGCACGTGGTCGCCATGACCGGCGACGGCGTCAACGACGCGCCGGCCGTGAAGGCCGCCGACATCGGCATCGCGATGGGTATCACCGGTACCGATGTGACCAAGGAGGCGTCGGACATGGTGCTCACCGACGACAACTTTGCGTCGATCGTCAGCGCCGTCGAAGAGGGACGCGGCATCTTCGACAATATCCAGAAAGTGCTGCAGTTTTTGCTGTCGTGCAACTTCGGTGAGATCTTGCTGATGTTCGTCGCAACTCTGCTCGGCTGGCCCGCGCCGTTACTGCCCATTCAGTTGCTGTGGATCAATCTCGTCACGGACGGACTTCCGGCACTGGCTCTGTCGTTGGAACCTCCCGAACCCGGTGTGATGGACCGTCCTCCAAGACGGGCGGGAGAATCAATTTTGTCCTGGCAATTGGGCTTCGTGATTCTGCTTCAAGGATGCCTTGTAGGACTGGCGGGCATTCTCGCTTTCGGATGGAGCCTGCAGTATGACCCTGGGCGAGTGGATCGGGCACGAGCCATCACGTTCTGCGTCGTGGTGTATGCTGAACTCTTTCGAGCGTTGGCCGCTCGCAGCCGGACTTTGACTTTCGGCCAACTTGGCATCTTGACCAATCCACAACTCCTGTTGGCGATCACGGTCTCTGGGCTACTCCAGTTGAGCGTGGCCGTGATACCCTTCACTCAACAAGTCTTCGACGTGCCGTCTCACTCGCTCAGCGAATGGTTCGGCATCGTCCTACTCGCACTCACACCAGTGACGGCCATTGAAGTCTTCAAATTGATCAGCCAGCGATTCGGTCAGAAGTCGTGACGTCGCTATGGCAGGAGTTCTGTTATGAACTGGAAATCTGGTGCGCTGAGACTTGGAACGGTCGGGGGAGGGCTGGCCCTCTTACTGGCATTGATCGTGTGGTGGCCGAGAGGGACGGGGCATGCTGCCTCTGGAAGTGACACATGGACCTGTTCCATGCACCCGCAGATTCGCTTGCCCAATCCCGGCAACTGTCCGATCTGTGGTATGAAGTTGATTCCGGTTTCCAAGTTGCCGAGTGCCCGCGACGACCTGGAAACGCGAGCAGGTCTGGTTACCGAACAGATCCAACGTCGCGAACTGTTCAAGGAGATACGCACCGTCGGCAAGCTCGACTATAGCGAACGGCAGGTGGCATATATCTCATCGCGCATTGATGGCCGTGTTGATCGTCTATTTGTGGACTTCACCGGCGTCGAAGTCAAGAAAGGGGATCATCTCGTTCAGATTTACAGCCCGGATTTGCTGGTCGCCCAGAACGAACTACTGCTTGGATTAGATGCGGTTGGCATCGAAAAACCAACCTCGCCAGTCACCAAGAGCTTCGCCCAATCGCGATTGGAATCGGCTCGCACCAAGCTACGGTTACTCGGCATCCTCGAGGAGCAAATCGCCGAGATCGAGACCTCCCATAAACCAACCACGCACCTGACGGTGTTCGCACCCATCGGTGGCACAGTCATCGAAAAGAACGTCCGCGTCGGGCAATACCTGAAGACAGGCGACCAAATCTATCGCATCGCTGACCTCGACCCGATTTGGTTGTATCTCAATATCTACGAGTTCGATGTCGCCTGGATCCGTTTTGGACAGACGGTTGATGTCCAATTGGACGCCTATCCGGGTGAGACATTCACCGGTTCGATTATGTTCATCGACCCGTTCCTCGACGACGCGACGCGAACGATTCGCGTCCGTGTGAACATCAAGAACGCGGACCGCCTGCTCAAACCGCAGATGTTCGCGACGGCGACAATTCACGTCCGATTGCGTCCGGACGGCACGCCCGAACCGACCGGCCTGGAAGGGAAGTTCGTCTGTCCCATGCACCCCGAAGTCGTGCGACGCGAGCCTGGCAAGTGTCCAATTTGCGAGATGCCGTTGGAGAAGGTGCCGGAACGTCGACCGTTGCCGGAAAATCGACAGCCGAAGCCGAAGCCGAAGCCCGAGAACGCGGTGGTTAATTCGCCGGGGAGCGCACGCACTGCAAAGGACGAGCAAGAAGATCACTCGGCCCACACGAAAAAGCCGACAGCCGCGACGAAAATGCTGAAGTCGGAATCGCATGCAGGACAAACTGGTCACGAAGGACACGCGGCCGGGCCATCGTCTCCCAAGAAGGCAACATCCACCAAGGGCGTGCTGGCTATTCCCGTTTCAGCAGTGCTCGATACTGGCCGACGACGGATCACGTACCGACTGACCGGTGAGGGTGCCTATGAATTGGTCGAACTCAAACTCGGCCCGCGCGCTCATTCGATGGATGAGTCGGGGAAACGGCGTGAGTACTTCGTCGTGACGGAGGGCCTCAGCGACGGAGACGAAGTCGTCTCACAAAGCGGCTTCCTGCTCGACAGCCAGCGGCAGATAGAAGGAATGCCGAGCCTGTTGTATCCCGTGGGGCAAACCGGGATGGCGTTGCACTCCGGTCACAGTGGTCACGGCGGCGCGATGACCACTGAACCCAAATCCGCTGCCGGCGGACATCAGCATTAGAATTTCGGAAGCGACGTCATGGTCAACCTCATTATTCGCTGGTGTCTGCTCAACCGGTTCCTCGTAATGCTGGCAACGCTCTTGTTGCTCGGCGCTGGTTATTACGCAGTGGCCAACATCCCGATCGATGCCATTCCGGACATCGGCGAGAAACAGGTCATTGTGCTGGCCGATTGGCCCGGCCGCTCACCGCAAGATGTCGAAGACCAGGTCACTTACCCGCTGACCGTCAGCCTGTCGGGTACTCCCGGCGTGAAAACGATCCGGTCATTCTCCGGTTTCGGCTTTTCGATGGTGTTCATCATCTTTAAGGACGAAGCCGAATATTACTGGGCGCGGTCACGGGTTCTCGAACGAATGAACGTCGCGGAAGGGCGGTTGCCGCAAGGTGTGACACCGACGCTCGGATCGGACGCAACGGCCCTGGGACAGATTTTTTATTACACACTGGAAGCCGAAGGTGCGGACCTCGCGCAATTGCGGTCGCTACAGGACTGGTACATTCGGTATCAGTTGCAGTCTGTCGAGGGCGTGACGGAAGTCTCGACGCTGGGCGGCTACGTGCGCGAGTACCAAATCGACGTAATCCCGGAAAAGCTTCGCGCGCACCGCGTCAACTTGCCTGACGTTTACGAAGCGGTCCGCAAAAGCAACATTGACGTCGGAGCCAAAGTCGTCGAGAGCAATCGCTTTGAGTTCTTCATCCGTGGTAAAGGCTTTATCCGCAATGTTCAGGATATTGAGAACATTGTCATCCGCCAGGAAGCAGGGACACCGATCTATGTGAAGAACGTCGCAACGGTACAGCTTGGCCCGGAATTTCGCCGTGGCACGCTCGACAATGCCGGCCGCGAAGCCACCGGAGCCGTCGTCCTGATGCGCTATGGCGAGAACCCGCTGGCCGTCATCAATCGCGTCAAACAGAAAATCGCTGAGATGGAACCCGGCTTGCGAATCACGCTGCCTTCGGGGAAGGCAGTGCCGGTAAAGCTCGTGCCCTACTATGACCGCACCGACATTATTTATGAAGTCATGGGCACACTGAAGGACAATCTGATCGAAGAGTCGATTGCCGTGGCCTTCGTTACCATCCTGTTTCTATTGCACCTGCGGAGCTCACTGGCCGTGCTACCAACGCTGCCCTTGGCACTCGCCATGAGCTTCATCGCGATGTACTGGCTCGGAGTGGACAGCAACATCATGTCGCTGGCGGGGATCGCCATTGCCATCGGCGATGTCAGCGACATGGGCATCATCATGACGGAGAACATCTACCGCCGACTGACAACCGATAAGAACCGTGCCTATTTTGATGTGGTCTACGAGTCCGCGACCGAAGTCGGTGGGGCCATCGTCACGGCGGTCGTCAACACGGTCGTGTCGTTCATTCCGGTTTTCGCCCTTACCGGGCCGGAAGGGAAGATGTTTCGGCCGCTGGCCTACACGAAGACATTCGCGATCGCCGCCTCAGTCATCCTGGCCATTACCGTCGTGCCGGTGCTCAGCTACTACTTATTGAAACCAGTGACCTGGTCGCGTCGTCGATCACTGCTATTCGGAAGCCTGGCCGGTATCGCGGCGATGATCGCTCTGCGCGTTGCGCTGGTCTGGGGTCTCGATCTCGGGGCAACCTGGAGCGGCTGGCCCACGGCCCTGGCCGTCGGGTTCATCGTCGGCGCGTTGGTCTACCGCATGGGCCGCGAACAACTCATTCCACTGGAAGAGAACTGCGTTTCGCAACTGATCTTCAAGTTCTACCGACCGACATTGCGTTGGGCGCTCACACACAAAAGAACGTTCTTGACGATCCCGGCAGGCATTATTGCGTTGGGTTTCACGGTGTGGCTGGGCTTTGACCTCGTTGGCGCTCCGATCTCAACGGCATGTCGAGTCGTGGGTGTCGACATCACACGCACGGCAGGTTGGCAGCGTCTCGAACAATCATTTCCGGGCATCGGTCGCGAATTCATGCCGCCGCTGGATGAGGGCTCGTTCCTGTATATGCCATCGCTCTTGCCTTCGGCATCGCTCACCATCGCCGAAGAGGTCATCAAGCAACAAGACATTGCCATCAGCACGGTGGCCGAAGTCAATCACGTCGTCGGCAAGGTCGGCCGAGCCGGGTCGTCCCTGGATCCCGCACCGATCACCATGATCGAGACAATCGTCACCTTGAAACCGGAAAACCAATGGCGCATTGTGTCGCAAACACGCTGGCACAGCGATCAATCGTGGCTCGCGTGGTGTCGCCCTGGATTGCAGTACTTCTGGCCTGAAGAGCGACGAATTACGAAGGCCGAAATCCTGGAAGAGTTGAATCAGAAAGCCGCAATTCCCGGCGTGTTGCCCACCTGGCTGCAGCCGATTCAGACGCGACTAGTCATGCTGCAAACTGGCTTTCGCGCAATGATGGGGGTCAAGATCTATGGCGCGGACCTGAAGGAAATCGAACGAGTCGGGCTGCAAATGGAGCAGCTCCTCAAAAAGGTGCCCGGCGCGGTGGATGTTGTCGCCGACCGGCTCATTGGCAAACCGTACCTCGAATATGAAATCGACCGCGAGGCAGCCGCACGACTCGGCGTCAGTATTCGCGATATCCAGGATGTCATCGAGATCGCCATCGGCGGCGAACGACTGACCACCACCGTCGAAGGCCGCGAACGCTATCCGATCCGCGTCCGCTACCCACGTGAGCTGCGCGAACGCTTCGACGATCTGGAGCACATCCTCGTACCGACCTCAACCGGAGCTCAGGTCCCAATCGCCCAAGTCGCCAAGCTGACCTACAGCATTGGTCCGCAAGAGATCAAGAGTGAAAATGGGTTGCTGGTCGGGTACGTGACGCTCAATACCCGCGACCGCGACGAAATCAGCGTCGTCGAAGACGCCGAACGTCTGCTCCAATCCGAACGCAAACGCAGCGACGAACTCGTCGCCGCCGGCCAACATACCGAAGCCACCTTGATCGTACCTCCGGGCTACTATTGGACATGGTCTGGCCAATTCGAGAACCAGCAGCGAGCGATGAGCCGGCTGTCACTACTGATGCCGCTCGTGTTGTTGTCGATGGTCTTTTCGTTGTACTTCAGTTTTGGCAAATGGTGGCTGGTATTCCTGGTGTTCATTGACATCGCGGTCTCAGTGTCGGGCGGCTTCATCGCCCTGCTGTTTTACGGAGCGAACCTGAGCGTCGCCGTCTGGGTCGGTTTCATCGCCTTGATCGGTGTATCCGACGACGACAGCGTGGTGATGCTCACCTACCTGGAGGACCTTTTCCGCGACAAGCCACCGCAATCCGTCGATGATGTTCGTAGTCTCGTCGTCGAAGCTGGATTGAAGCGGATCCGCCCTTGCCTGATGACTTCCGCCACCACCATCATCGGCCTGGCCCCGATTTTCTTCGACACCGGCCGTGGCTCCGATGTCATGCAACCGATGGCCATTCCCAGCGTCGGCGGCATGTCGGTCGCCCTCATTACACTTTTTGTGATCCCGTGCTGTTACTGTATGGTAAAGGAATGGCAGTTTCGGCGTGCGAACCGATCAATTTCCGCCAGCAACTGAGTGTGGACCAACCTAACAATCCGATTTGGCGACGACGATGTCTGATCCACAATAGCGCCGTGGGCTGTGCCGGGAGTCGGGCCGAGTCAATCCGATTTCAGTATTCACTTATGTCTCAGAGGTCCCGCCATGTCACTCCTCCGCCAGGACGTCACCACGAATGACTGGGTGATCTTCGCTCCAGAACGAGCACGTCGCCCACATGAATGGAAGCAGGCCGCCGAAGAAAGTGAAGCTTCGCTTCCGTCAGAGGGGAAATGCCCGTTCTGTCAGGGCAACGAACAAATGACGAGCCCGGAGATTTACGCTCTACGGGGCGGAACCGCGCCAAACACGCCAGGATGGCGAGTGCGAGTGATCCCCAACAAGTTCCCGGCACTGCGGATCGAAGAGGAAACACGACGACAGGAAGAGGGGCCGACCTTTCGTCACATGGGTGGTTGTGGAGCACATGAGGTGATCGTCGAGTCGCCCGATCACGACCTGTTCCTAGCGCAACAGCCGGTCGAGCAAGTCGAGTTTCTGCTTCGCGCATTGCAACTCCGATTCAACGACTTGATGCGCGACTCGCGGTTTCAAACGATCGTCATCTTCAAGAATCACGGAGAGCAGGCCGGTACGTCACTGCGACATCCGCATTGCCAGCTTATCGCCATGCCGGTCGTGCCCCAGCTGCTCCGCCTCAAGCATCACGTGGCGACCGACTTTTTCGATCAGACTGGTAGCTGCTTGTACTGTGTACTCCTTCATGAAGAGCTTCTCGCACGCGAGCGAGTCGTCGCGGAAAACGATCACTATGCCGCGATTTCACCCTATGCGTCGCATGTGCCGTTTGAAATCTGGATCTTGCCCAAGCGGCACAATTCTTCATTCGGCAGGGTAGAGGCATCCCTGTTTCGACCGCTGGCGGAATTGTTAAAAACCGTCCTTCAAAAGCTGTTCTGCGGACTGGATAACCCCGCCTTCAATCTCATTCTAAACACCGCGCCACGCGGAGACGAAGGCAAACAGTATTTCCTGTGGCATATCCAGATTCTGCCCCGATTGACGACGCAGGCCGGTTTTGAGATGGGTAGTGGAATGTCGATCAACACGACCTTGCCAGAGGATGCGGCTGAATATTTGCGACAAGCCGAATCGTTTTGAAATCACGCAATCCGTCGATGAGTAGCAATCAACCGGGTGTCTGTCTGGTACGGATCAGCGGCGAAGTCATCCCTCCCTTCCTTTGGCGATCTTCAACAGTGCTCGGTGATCCTCCCCGAATTTGCACAGTCCTGCACAGTGCTCGCATAATTCCGAGAAAAGAATGTAACGCAAATTGAGCTTTCCCAAGTCCGCGAATGCGGGACGGTGGAGTTGGGCTTGAATCTCCTTCTCGCGACTGTCGGGGGCCACAAGAAAAGCATTTGAGGACTGACCGTCCATCGAGTGTACAAGATCGATTAGCCGCAGGATGCCTGAGTAAATCGACGTACTTTTTTCCACTTCAAAGGCACACACGACAGTGCTCGCATCTGAACTCAACCACAACACATCGATCAATGCGACCGTCTGTGCTACGTCTTCAGCCAAGCTCAAGTGCGGCAAGGCCGGGAGCGACATTTCGGCCAGTGACTGACCGTCATAGACTTTGCCGCGGTCGTTGGACGCGACATGGACTTGATACCCCAGCGCGCGGCCAATCTTCGTCAAGAGGTATTGAATCTTGAGGTGCTCGTTTTCCTCGCGGATGTCTTGCTGGACCTCCGCGTGGCGCTTCAGCGAGACTTTCTCGATGCTCTTTCGTTCTCGCGCGAGCGCTTCGGACCAATTGGCGTCTACGACCAGCTTTCCAACACCAGTATCGAATAGCAATCCGGACAGGGCTCCCAAGTCTTTTGACAGAAGTGAGCTGAGTTGGAGGTTCGTGTTGAGGATCACGTCTCTCATTCCCAGGTATTCGGTCCACGATCCGAGCTTCTTCGAGTCTTCAAATAGCGCATTGAAGCCCCGCAAGATGGCTGTATTGAACGGCGGAAACGATGTCGGGTGCAGAAAATACAAGATATTGGCCACAGCCGGGCCGAGTCCCTTGATTCGCAGCCGGTCGAGTTCGTGGATCTCGCGTAGGATGCGATCTTCGTCTGTCGTCGCGAGGCACCGCTCCAAAAACTGACCGAAAGCCCGCTTGTTCTCCTCATTTTCATAAATGTCAGGAATTCGCAGCTTGGGTTTCCAGTAAAACGGGTGAGCGGCTCCGTCGAATACTTGTTTTTGCTCGGTGATGCTGTCGAGCACTGTTTCGAGCGGCGAGCCGCGAAAGTCGTTGCCAAACGTCCCATCCCGAATGCAGCGCACAATTTCTTGCACGCCACAACGGATCGACCGAAACGCCTTCAACCTCACTGGGCTGTCAATGAACCAAGTGTTGTAAACCGATTCAGAATCGGATTTATAACGGCCTGCGAGCGTTCGCATGTCGTCCAGCGATAGCGCCATTCAATCAACTCCGTACATTCTGCATATCCGCGGGTTCCTTCACCCGACAGATTATCACCATCGGTTAGCAACACCGCCAGTACCTGGAACGGCAAATGCAGCAACTTTATCTTAGCGGGCCGCCGCACATTCTCGCTCTCGCGGGTAGTCCCAGCCTGTGGTTTGCTGATCATGAGTTTCCTCAATCCACTCTCCGCATCATGCCATGCGCCGGTTGCATCATGTGTACCATTTGAGGATACGGACGCCGAGTCCCAGGCCAACGCCAGCCTCATCGCCGCCGCTCCAGAACTGTGGACGGGCCTCGAGCGCGGCTTGCAACAAACCGTGGACATGGACCTTGCTTACGGAATCGAACTCACTGCGGTGAGGGACGTGGACTTGTCGTCGTTTTGGTCGAGGAGTGTCGCTGGCCTCGTACGTCTTTTGCGTTTTGCCACCGGGATTGTGCGCCAATCATCATGCGAACCGAGAGACAAAAAGATCATGGGAGACAATACCAATTGGCGTGAAAGTCCGAGTCGGCTTGCCTCCTGACGATAGTTTTTCGACCCGTCGCTTGGCAACTCTCCGCCAAGCAGCGGACCGAACCATCTCTAAGGTTAATGCCCGAACACAGTCCGAAGCGAGACGTATTAATCCGACGTATTAATCCGATAGTCCGCACCGCGACCTTCAAAATATCCGGGGGTGCCATGTCCTTACCAGCGCCGTCCATGGCCTGAATAACCGTGTCCACCGTGCCCGTATCCGTAACCGCCGTACCCACTACTAGATCCATGGCCGCCGTACCCGTACGCACCAGATCCGTAACTGCCATAGCCGGATCCATAATAGGCGCCTGGGCCGTGACCTGGAGAAAATCCGGAATACCCGTAATTGCTATGGTGAGAGAAATTGGATCCGTACGAACCGTAGCCCGAATACCCGTAATTGTTATAGCCGTTATTGGCGCTCGCCGAACCCGCCACTCCCACGGCCAAAAACATTGCCAACGCTGCAATCATTGAAATTCGCTTCATTTTGGTCCCATCCTCGCATTTGATTTCGATTCCCGGCGATATTACCGAGCCGTTCCTTCCAGACGCACTTGATGTGCCGAATCTCACAAAGTTGACAAGGCCACGTAAAACACCCGCTTTTGCGTGGTGTAAAGACGTTGGTGCAGAATTGGAGTTGTCAGATCGACTACGGTAATGTCAAATTGACAAGGTGCTGACTGGGAGAGGGCATTCCAGTCGCGGGTGTCCTGACGGACATACCGACCGACACGTTGCGAGTCAGCTAATGGGCCAAGATTGCTGAGGCGAATTGCTTTGATCGAGGTCTCCACCACATTTGGAGTCCATTCTCCTGCCTATTTGGTCTTCGACCGCCAATGGTGACAGGATTTGTGCGGTTTAGAGGCCAATGCCTCTATTACCGAAGGTGCTGGCTGAGAAGAACGGTGTGTTGGATCCCAGTGTCAACTGCTCGTCGCAACACACGTGCTGAGAGTCGCCGAAAGTTCGACTCTGCCATCCCAGTATCGGCTCCTCCTTCCTGGGATGGAATCGCAAATACGACCCACAAAAAGGATCAAAGCCATGCAGACCTCCGAACAGTTAGCCATGTCGAGCGTTATCGTCCTGATTGGCGGCGCGCTGCTGGCACTCAGCTTGGGCTGGCCATTAAACTGCACAGCGCAGGACAAATCGAAGCACATACATCAGGCTGATGCCCCCACGCAGCAGAAGGACAAGCAATCTTATGGCGAGCAGAAGCACGACATGAGCAAAATGGGTAGTCCTAAGCACGAGATGGGTGCCATGGGTGGCCCGAAGCCATCGGCGTGGTGGTTTGAAGACTATAATCGCGGCCGGAAGCAGGGCATGCCCGGGATGAAAGAGATGCCCGCGGATAAAACGGACGCCGACTCGATGACGATGCCTGGTTCGTCGGCCGGTGGGCATGTCATGAACGATGATGTCGATATGATGGGGATGAGGCCAGCGGTTAAGGACTTGATGGGGATGGGGGCTACTGCGGGAGCAGAATCCGCGAGCATGAAACGCATGAGTGAAATGAAGCGGGCATCGTCGCAACCCGGCGTCCCAGGCATCTCGCACCTCTATCACGTCGGTGCAACCGGGCATTTCCTCGACCACGCAGAGCACATCGCACTCATGACTAAGCAACAGGCGATGCTCAATGTTATCAAACAGAAGGCTTTGCTCAATAAGGCAACCGCTCAGCGGAAAATCGATGAGGCCGAGCAACAACTGTGGGAGTTGACCGGCGTGGATGAACCAGATCTCGTTCTGATCCAGACCAAAGTGGAGTCCATCGAAAAACTGCGGGGTGAGCAACGAATGGCGTTTATCCGGTCTGTCGCCGAAGGCACTAAGGTGCTGACAGAGGAGCAGCGCGAAGTTCTCCTGGGGTTGAAGGAGACAAGAGCCGCTCAGGACGACGTGCCCTCTGAGAAGTAAGGGAATGTGCTGACAGTGAGTTTTCAGCCGGTGCATCGTTCATCGTGAAACGCATCGGAATTGCGCAAGGGCACAACACAAGTCTGCGACTTTCTTATGACGAAGCACCAAAGGAGCGGACGGATAGGAGCTGCGGTATGCATGCTGCTTTATGGAGTTATTGTGCTGTCACCGCTCCTCTTGGTGCGATTTGCCAGGCCAATGACCGATCACGGCTTTGTCTTCACCGTCGGTAAGAATCTGGCTCTGGTGGGATTCACGATCCTCGCCCTGCAATTCGTAGTCTCTGCGCGATTCCCTTGGGTCGAGCGTCCCTTCGGGCTGAATGTCCTGTTTTATTTCCATAAGGCGATGGCGGTGATCGCCTCGCTGCTGTTGCTCTCGCACCCCATGCTCCTGGCACTCGGCGGAAACGAATGGTCGCTCATCTTCGGACCGCAAGTGATCTGGCACATTTGGCTGGGGCGAATCGCACTCCTGATCATACTCGTCCATGTCTGGCTGGCAACCTTCCGGTTGGTCGTCAAGATGAATTATGAAACCTGGCGTTTCGTTCACAATCTTGGTGCAGTACTGATCCTCCCGCTCGGCTTTTACCATAGCTGGAAGGCGGGCGGCGATCTGCAGCTCCCGTGGATGAAAACGCTCTGGGCCGCGCTGCTGCTCACGGCGGTCGCCAGCTATTTTCGGCATCGCGTCCTGCGCCCGGTTCTGCTCCGTCGATATCCTTACCAGGTCACAGAAGTTCGCCGCGAGGCGGAAGGCGTCTGGACCATTACCCTTGTCCCGCCTGAAGGAGTTCCGCGTTTTGATTATTTGCCCGGACAGTTCCACTTCCTCACCTTTCAACGCGCTCCGAACCTGCCGGTCGAAGAGCATCCCTGGACGATCTCTTCCAGCCCGACCGCGCCCGGCGTCCTCTGTTCGACGATCAAGGAATCCGGTGACTTCACCGTCTCGATCGGCAAGACTCACCCCGGCGACACCGCACTCGTCGATGGGCCGTATGGGCGTTTCTCCTATGTGTTGCATCCCCATGAGCGCGAACTTGTCTTCATCGCCGCGGGCATCGGAATTACGCCGCTGATGAGCATGCTTCGGCATATTCGCGATACGCGTGCGGAGCGGAGTGTGATCCTGCTCTACGCCAACACCCGCGAGGAAGACATCGCTTTCCGTGACGAGCTGGCCGACATGGAACGTGCTGGCGCCACCTCACTCAAAGTCGTGCATGTGCTGAGCAAGCCGTCGGACGCGTGGGAGGGTGAGCGCGGCCGGTTGAACGATGAACACATCAAACGCTGTGCCGGCCCGGAGCTAGCGCCGCGCGCCTTCTATGTGTGCGGGCCATCGATGTTCACGCAGCAAACCATTCAGACCTTGCGGAAGGCCCGCGTCCCCGCCAGACGTATTCATTTCGAACGTTTCGACCTCTAACTTGTCAATGGCTCATGGAACCACTCGTCAATCTCAAAGCATTCCTCGCCGTCATGGTGATCTTGATCGTGTCCGCCGCACTGCTCGTCGCCTACTTCCGCGATGAATCGCCTGTAGGGACCGGGCACGATCATGGCAAAATGACACAGGACGACGCCAGGAGCCCGAAAAAATCAAGCGGAGATGGTCATGCGGCGATGGGACATGCCGACACGCATGAATCTCAAAGCGGCCAATTGAAGTCGCAGAAGCCTGCTGGTACGCCGCAGCCTCCGCCGGCACACCTGGAGAAGGTGAGCGGCCACGCTGGCATGGGGCATGACAAGTTGTCACAGTCCATGGCCGGGCAATCGCGCCCGATGCCCGAACAGATGGCAATGCAGGCCGGTGCCGGTGCGACAAACGGGGAATGGGTCATCGCCGCGTCTTCTGCGCTCCCCGGTATTCCGGGTCTGTCGCGTCTCTATCATATTGGTGCGACGGGGTTCTTCCTGAACCATGCGGAGCACATCGCAATGACGATCAAGCAACAAGTGGCACTCAACCGCCTGAAACAGAAGTCGCTGCTGAGCAGATCGACGGCCCAGCGAAACATCGATGAGGCTGAGCAACAACTCTGGGAGTTGACTGGAATCAATGAGCCGGATCTCGCCCAAATCCAGGCGAAAGTGGAAGCCATCGAAAAACTGCGTGGCGAACAACGGCTGGCATTCATCGAGTCAGTGGGTGAAGCAGTTAAATTACTCACTGATGAACAACGGAAGGTTCTGACTGGCTCGAATGATCGCAGTGCCCTGACCGGGCATGTGCATTCTCCCAAATGACTTAATTCGGGCTCCGGCGAATCAATGCGATCATCAACCTTGGCAAGCACAAAAGTGGCACTGAGCCAATGCGACAGAATGTCCACGGTCTGAAGACTGTCGAGCCTCCAGGTGACACCTCACAATACCGCCCAACAAAACTTTGACGCGTTTCCCGGCACGTCGTGCATTCTTTCGCAAGTGATTTACAGGAAATGTGTTAGTACGTCATCCCAGCGTCACTCAAAGCGATCGACCTGACAAATCATGGTCTCCTCAGAAAAACTGATGATTACATAAAACGGGGATGTCGATATAATTATCGAGTTGTCGAAAATCGAACTAGATAAAGATTCTGCAAGCGACCATGTTTCGTTACCTCCTCGTCACCCACATGCTATTGCTGTCACTCACGGGACCGAACCCGTGCTGCTGCACATTCGCACGTATCGCGTCGAAGGTCGCATCATGGGGTGGGTTGAGTGAATCCAAGGATGTTTTGCGGCTCAGTTGCTGTAAAGATCAATTTGGAAGCACCATTGACGTGCAGCCGGACGAATCACAGCCGGAAGCGCGGCAGCTTGTTCCGAAAGTACCGGCCGAGCGTTGCAGGTGTGAGAAAAGCCTCTGTAACGGAGTTCCGGCTCAGCGTGTTGACGTCGTAGGCGAGCAATCTCGCTCCTGGTTGGATGACGTCTGTCGAAATCTCGCCGCACCTCTAGTGCTTGAGACTGACGACTTTTTCTCGATGGTGGTGCATCCTGACGAGACACCGCCTGCGACACGATCGGGTCGAGAGATCCGCGTCGCTCTCCATTCGTGGCAGTGCTAATCGCCACATCGCCGATTCGTGATTCTCGACCAAGGGTCGGAACCAGCGGATTTCGGCAGCTCTTATCTGCTCAACCATAGCATTCCGAAAAGTATCATGTTTGCTGCCCGTAACTGGTGGCAACGTTTGATCGGAACGCTTCTCCGACGGTGATTTGGGTTGAGCTTTCTCTTATTTCGCGATGCAGATGTCCGCGCGCCGCGGCATCGTGCTGTCGTTGTTTGGTCAATTGGTTTCATGAATCGGCACGCTGAGCGGGCCGGAAAGGATCGAAGCATGTTTTCTAAAAAGGCTTGGATTGCCTGTGGTTTGGCACTGGGCGGAATCGCTCTTATTCTCGGTTGCGTGGAACGCAGTTCGACTGCGGTAACTTCTTTACCCTCGACCGCGACTGCACCTCCAGTCGCGTCCGCTTCAGCCAAAGCGGCAAATTCAGAAGAGCATGGGCACAAAGCGGGTATCCACGGCGGGATCATGATCTCGTTGGGACGCGACAGTTACCATGCGGAAGCGGTGTTCGAGAAGGGGGGCGTGCTGCGGCTCTACACGCTGGGCAAGGAAGAATCACGGGTAATTGACGTCGAGAAGCAGACGCTCAAAGGCTTCGTGAAAGCCGAAGGCGAATCCATGGCAGAACAGTTCACGCTCGCATCGGAACCGCAGGAAGGTGACGCCGAAGGTCAAACTTCGCAATTCGTGGGCACATTGCCGAAGGGTTTGTGGGGTCTGAATCTTGAAGTGACGGTTCCTAACATCTTGATCTCTGGGGAGCGGTTCCGGTTGGGCTTCAAGTCGACTCCTGAGGAGCACGACCAAGGCATGCCCAACAAGGTTGCGGACGACGACGAGAGACAGCTTTATCTCACGCCAGGTGGGAAATACACGGAAGCAGACATCAAGGCGAATGGCGCCGTGACTGCAACGAACAAGTTCAAGGGGCTGAAATCGTCGCACGATATGTTCCCCAAGCTGGGTGACAAGATCTGTCCCGTCACCAAGACCAAGGCCAATCCGCAGTTCACCTGGATTGTGGGTGGCAAACCCTATGAATTCTGCTGCCCCCCGTGCGTGGATGAGTTCGTGAAGACGGCGAAAGCAACGCCGGACGAAATCAAACAACCGGCGGATTACGTAAAGCGTCAGTAACAACAGCGCCGGAGACATTGTTTCCTCAGCCACCTGTGTTGCCCGATGGTAACGATGTGTCAGTCGCATGGTTCCACTCCGGGGAGCCGCTTTCGTGAGGCATTTCAAACACCCATCAGGAAACAATCTTAACAAGGGAGTGATGGTTGTCATGAACGGATTCAGGTTGTATCAAGTCGTCGTGGTCCTGTCGTCAATGGCCACAATCTCGGTTGGATGTGCGTCATCACGCGATAGGGGTTGCCGAGATGGCAGTTGTCGAGTTTCGTCATCGGCCGAGTCTGTTCCGCCACGTCGCAATGAGATGCTTCAGACTCACGCCGCTGAGGACACGCCACGTGGAAAGATCCAACAGACGTGTCCCGTGACGAGCGAGAAGCTGGGTTCGATGGGACCACCGATTCCCGTCATGGTGGCAGGGAAGACCATTCAAGTCTGCTGTCAGAGCTGCGTCACCGCGGTGAAAAAGAACCCTGGCAAGTACTTAAAAATTGTTGACAACGAAGTTGACAACGAAATCGGGGGGGCGGATGCCCCTGCACCCCGGCGCGAGGCTTCGTACGAGCCGCCAGCCGACCCCGGCCGCGACTCCGAGTCGTTGGCGGGTCATCATCATTAGCGAAAACTATTTGAAACGGAGTCGAGAGTTGTTCAAGACGTCCCCGGCAGCGTGTCAGCGGGGTTTTCCATCTTCATCAACTCATTCCACGAAGGACCATTTATGATTACCAGTTCTGTTTATCTGCGTGCCGCGAGCTTCGCTGCGATGACGTTGTTTCTGACCGGATGTGGCTCGGTTCAAAACGCAAACTCGCAGCCCCAACACGCCGACCATAATGGAAAGGATGAACAAAAGGCGAGTTTCGACAAACTCAGCGATGAAGACCGGGCGCTGGCAGAAGCTCAAGGTTACTGTGCGGTAACGACAGAGCCGCTCGGTTCGATGGGACCGCCGCTCAAATTGAACGTCAGTGGACAGACCGTCTTTGTCTGCTGCAAAGGCTGCGAGAAGAAGGCCAAATCGAATCCGGACAAGACGCTTGCCAAGCTCGCGGAACTCAGGGCCAAGGTGAAATCTGAAAACCACAATTGAGCCGTGTTTTATCGGAGCCGATCGACGCCGAGGAACCGTCCTTGGTGAATTGGTCACCCGTCAAGCGGTGAATGCAACAAGTCTTCCCTCTAAGAGTGAGTTTTTTCCAATTGAAATGGAGCAGTTTATTATGAAAACGAATCGTTGGTTTCCGATCATGTTGATCGTCGGTGCCTGCACATTGTCAAGCTTGTCCATCACGGTGGCATTCTCGGACGATGCCGCCAAGCCAGGGCACGACCACAAGGCGGAAAAGCCGAGTGACGCCAAGATTAAAGCCGCGATGGCCAAACTTCCGGAGTCGGATCGGTCGGCCGCGGCGGCTCAAAGGTACTGCCCGATGATGGACACGGTCCGGTTGGGGGCGATGGGCACGCCGCTCAAGGTCTTGATCGACGGTAAGTCAGTGTTTGTGTGTTGCAGTGGTTGCAAAGATGACGCGGTGGAACACGGTAAGGAAACGTTGGCCAAGGTCGCGAAGCTCAAGAAGTCCGCCGCCGCCATCGCGAAGCTGCCAACGGCCGATCAACCACTCGCGGAAACTCAACTCTTCTGTCCCATTGAAGAAGGCAGCCGCCTTGGCTCAATGGGGACTCCGGTGAAGTTGATGTTGGATGGCAAGCCAGTCTTTCTATGCTGTAAGGGATGTGAAGACTCCGCTCGCGAGAACACCAAGATGACGTTAGCCAAAGTGGAAGAGATTAAGAAGGAGAACGCCAAAGCAGGTCAACATGAAGGTCACGATCACAAGCATGGTGCTGCTGACCATGAGCATAAGAAAGGAACCGCCACCAAGAAATAGACACGAAAAGTGACTTCCATGATCAGCACCGGCCGCTGACTGACCACAATCGAATGATTGGCTTCCACGACGATCGATTCGCTGCAATGAAAACGTCAGACAGTCGGCCGGTGCCTGATTGGCAGTCCCGGGGAGAGCTTTCGCGCGGTCCAATGCCACCATTCGCCCAATCTGCGATGCGCAGATATCACCTCACAGAGTTCATTATGCAACTTTGCAACACGCCGATATTGAGAGTGGCCGCCGTTGCCTGCACCGGCCAAGTGGCAGGCATTCCATTGGCAACGCTTCCGGCGGCAAATCATTGCCGTCGCGCGGATCATGCCGCACCGTCGAAAGCGATTTCTGATGGGCAACGATGTGACTCGTTCATGGGGTCTTCGCGCAAGCTAATCGTCGGGACCGACCCTGCGCAGCCTCAGGTCGGCTCGCCGACGAAGCTCGTGATGCAGATTCAAGACGACGATGGCACGCCGATCACGCGGTTCGACGCGTGGCACTCGACCCTGGTGTATCTGATCGTTGTGCATGAGGGACTCGACGAGATCGCGCACCTGCATCCGGAAGTGGATGCTTCAGGCATGATTACGATCGAATTTGCGTTTCCGATGGTTGGCAGATATCGACTAATTGTCGAACATCAGCCGAGGGGAAAATCGCCGGCGCGGGCGGAGGGACAACTTGTCGTGCATGGTGATAAAGAACCGACGGCGTCTCTGATGCCGAACGCTTCCAACGAAATCAAGGTGGACGCGCTCACGGCTCACATCACAACAATGCCGGGCAATCGGGAAACAGCAGGGTGTTTTCAGTTCATCGATTCGTCCAGTCAAGCGGTCGGCGACTTGCAACCGCGTCTCGAAGCGAAGGGACATCTCGCCATCGTGAGCGAGGAAGGCCGCGCGAACGCTCACGCGTATTCACAGGGTGAAACCAAGACAGATTCCGCTGGAACCGTTGAGTTCAGCGGTCGCTTACCGAAGCGTGGCATTTACAAGGCCTGGGACCAACTCCAACGCGAAGAATCGGTTTTCGCCGTGCCGTTCGTGATCGAGCACATACGCGGCACGCCGCTGTCACCTGCAGGAGGGCACTAAAGCCATGCGTCGACTATGTTGCAGCCACTGGGTGCGCTTGGGTGTCCTGCTGCTGATCATTGCCGGCACGCCAGCGTTCGGGCACGAAGGGCATCAACCGCTGCCGACAAAGGGCGTGCAGATTGATCTCAAGGCGGGGCATCTCACACTCAGCCGAGCGGCTCGGCAGGTGCTCGATGTGCAATCGGTCGAGGTTCAGACTCGCGACGTAGCGGGGGTCGTGCGGGCTTATGCCACGGTCGTCGCTCCGTGGACTCGCCGGGCTTATGTCACGTCGAGGATGCCGGGACGCATTGGGAAATTGCATGTCCGGCCGGGCGATACCGTCGAAGCGGGACAGGTGTTAGCGGAACTCGATAGCCTCGACCTGCATACACTCCGACTGAACTATCAGAAAACGCAAAACGAATTCGAACTGTCGGGCAAAATCCTCGAATCGCTGACTGTCGCCGCGAAGGCGGGGTCGATTCCGGCTCAACGGCTGGTCGAAGCGGAGAACGCGCACCAGCAGAACCAAAACGAGCTCGACGTCTTGCGAGCCAAAGCGGTGGGACTTAACGTGCCCGAAGGAGACCTCAACACATCAGCCGCAGGAGACTCGCCGCCATTGCGGCTGTCGCTCGCCAGTCCCATTCGTGGCGTTGTCGTGCATGCGGATGTCGCGGTCGGCAAGTTCGTTGAACCGATTGAGCACCTGTTCGAGATTGTGGACACTTCGCGCGTGTGGGTGAAGATCGGCGTGCTCGAACGGGACTTGCATCGCGTTCAAGAAGGACAAATGGTCCGCGTCACATTCAACGGACTTCCTGGGAAGAACTTCGACACCAAAGTGGATAAGCTCGGCTTGTTGCTGGACCCGCAGACGCACCAGGGGACGGCCTGGGCCGAGATCGCGAACAGCGCGACCGGTCCGCGTTTGCTGCCGGGCATGAACGGTCAGGCGGAGTTCATTCTACCGGGACGCGCCAAGGGGTTGAGCCTGCCGACTGCATCCGTCTTCAGCGATGGAGCCGAGCGGTACGTATTCGTCGAAGAGACATCGACCAAGGCAAGTTCCGAGTACCGCAAGAAGTCGGTCGTCATCGGCCGGCGGACTCGCGAATTCGCGGAGGTGATTTCCGGCGATGTCTTTCCCGGCGACCGCGTGGTGACGCGCGGCGGACACGAACTGTCGAGCCTGTTCTTTCTCGGCATCCTGCGCCTGAGTCCCGAAACGGCCAAGAGCATCGGGTTGAAAGTCGAAGCGGTTTCCGAACACAGCGTCGAACGCATTTTGCAATTCGATGGAGCGCTCGATGTGCCGCCGCAACGTCGCACGTCCGCGTCATCGCAATTGGCTGGCACGCTGCGCAGTATCCGCGTGGACCGTGGCCAGCCGGTCCAAGCGGGCACCATTCTCGCCGAGATCGCCAGCCTGGAACTGCAAGACATTCAGTTGGAGTTGCTCAAAGCCCACCTCGACGGCGCGCTGTGGCGGGATACGTACACGCGACTCCGGAATGCGGGGGATGCCGTGCCACGACGGAGCGTGCTGGAAATGGAAAGCCGGGTCAAGGCGTTGGAAACGCGGTTCGCCAACTTCCGTCAGAAGCTGCTGACCGTGGGCCTGTCATCGGCGCAGATCGACGAAGTCGTGAAGACCAAGCGTGTCGTCGATGCCCTGCCCGTCCGAGCGCCGATGGAAGGCGTGGTCGTGCATTTCGACCGAGTCCTGGGCCAAGTCATTCGGGCCGATGAGCCGCTCTTCGAAATTCACGACTTGTCGCAGGTGGGGGTGCAGGCGTTCGTTGGCGAAAGAGAAACGAGCCACGTGCAGGTTGGTCAGACGGCACGCATCCATTTTGTCGCATATCCCGACTTCGAGACGGAGGGGACAGTGGCTCGCCTCGGCCCGGTTGTGGGGGCGGATAGCCGAACCCAGGGCGCGTGGATCGAGTTTCAACAGCCGCCCTCTCTCGCGTTGCAACACAACATGCTCGCGCGTATCACGCTCACGACAGCTCGTCCGCCTCCGGCCTTGGCCGTACCGCTGAACGCCGTCGTACGCGATGGCCTGCGGAGTTTTGTCTTCGTGCAGAAAACCGATGGCACGTTTGAGCGGAGACGAGTGGAAGTCGGCCGAGCCGATGATCGTTTCCTCGAAATCAAAAGCGGGCTGACCCATGGCGAAATGATCGCCACGAGCGGCGTCCCTCAGATTCAAACCGCGTATTCCGCGGTGCGGTGAGAAGGAACTCGAATGCTGAATTGGATCATCTCTTTCTCTCTGAAGAATCGCGCCCTCGTGCTAATTGGGTCGCTCGTGGTCATGGTCTACGGAGTGATCCTGCTGCGCGAGATGCCCGTCGATGTATTCCCCGATCTCAATCGTCCGACGGTGACGATTATGACCGAGGCGGCCGGCCTCGCGCCGGAAGAAGTCGAAGTATTGGTCACGCGGCCCATCGAGTTTCTGCTCAACGGAGCCACCGGCGTGCAGCGGGTGCGGTCGGCATCGGGCATCGGGCTGTCAATTGTGTGGGTCGAGTTCGATTGGGGTACCGATATCTTTCGCGACCGACAGATCGTCGCGGAGAAACTGCAACTGGCTCGCGAGCGGTTGCCCGCCGACACCAACCCAGTCATGGCTCCGATCTCCTCGATCATGGGCGAGATCATGCTGCTCGGTCTGCGGTCCACCGCCGAATTGAAGTCTCCCGAAGAACAAGCGGCAAAGGCGATGGAATTGCGAACGCTGGGGGAATTTACGTTGCGCAATCGGTTGCTGGCGGTCGGAGGCGTGTCGCAAGTCACAGTCATGGGCGGTGTGCTCAAGCAATATCAGATCATCACGTCGCCCGCGCGACTGGCGGCTCAAAACATCACGCTGCAACAGCTCACCGATGCGGCTCAAAAAGCCAACGTCATCGCGGGCGGAGGCATCATGGTCCGGTCGCCGAAGGAGTCGCTGCTGCGGATCAGCGGACAAAGCCTGACGCTGGAGGAGATCGAAAACACGCCGGTACTGTGGCGCGAGCCAATGCCCGTGCGGATTAAGGACGTGGCCGATGTCCGTTTCGGGGGGCCCGTCAAGCGGGGCGACGGCAGTGCGTGGGTGAAGCTCGAACCCGACGTGAATGCCGCCGTTCGTGAATCGCAACCGCACGGGCACGCTGAAGCCGACCCGCCTGTGGACAGTCATGGCGAGGCTGGTCGCGAGAAAAGCAGTCATGTTGAGCCGTCGAAACATAGTCACGACAAACATGAAGCAGACCATGAGCACAGCGATGGCGAGAAAGACGACGAAGCAGCCACGACGACGAAAATCAGCGGCGGCTCGGCCGTCATCATGACCGTCCAGAAGCAGCCGAACGCCGATACCCTGGCACTCGACCGCAAGATTGACGACGTGCTGGAATCGTTGCAGAAGGAATTGCCGCCAGATGTCGTGATCGAACGTCGCATCTTCAAGCAGGCCGACTTCATCGAAGCCGCCGTCGAGAACGTCACCGAAGCGGTTCGCGACGGAGCGTTGTGGGTCATCGTCGTGCTGTTCCTGTTGATGGGCAACTTCCGCACGAGTCTCAGCTCGCTGACTTCTATGCCGCTGTCGATTCTGCTGACCGTGCTCGTATTCCACTGGTTCGGCATCACGATCAACACGATGACGCTGGGAGGAATCGCGGTAGCGATCGGTGATCTGGTGGACGATTCAATTGTGGATATCGAGAACATCTACCGTCGGTTGAAAGAGAACCGGCAGCTCCCGGTCAGCCAACAACGCTCGCCCCTGGACGTGATCTACGACGCCTCGTGCGAGGTGCGGAACTCGATCGTGTATGCAACGCTGATCGTAATTCTGGTCATGTTTCCATTGTTCTCGATGGCTGGCTTGGAGGGCCGCATGTTCGCCCCGCTCGGCATCGCGTACATCGTTGCTCTGCTCTGCTCGTTGGTGGTGTCGCTCACGTTCACGCCCGTGCTCGGGTCGTTCCTGTTGCCGCAAGCAAAGCTCCTGGATGAAGAAAAAGACCCGCTATTTCTACGTTGGCTGAAACGCGTCGATGCGACAGTGCTGCGATTCACGCTGCGCCACGCAACGCTGATTCTGAGCTTTGTCGCCGTGCTGGTCGCGGTGTCCTGCACGAGCATTCTGTGGATGGGTGGCGAGTTCCTGCCGCCGTTCAACGAAGGGACGTTGACCATTAGTTTGCGGATGGAGCCCGGTACCAGCCTCGACGAAAGCCAACGCGTCGCCGAGCGAGCCGAGCGATTGATCCTGGATGTGCCGGAAGTCCTCTCTGTTTCGCGCCGCACGGGCCGCGCGGAACTGGACGAGCACGCCGAGGGAGTCAACTCGTCCGAAATCGATGTGCGACTTGCCGAACATCGTCCGCCGAAACCAGGCTGGGGGTTTGCGGTGTTGCGATTAGTACCCATTGCGCACCTCTGGGGCTTTGATTCCGTGGGGCGTCCGCGCGAAGAAGTCATCGCCGCGGTGCGCGACCGCATCTCGAATATCCCCGGAGCCGCCGTGAACATCGGTCAGCCGATCTCGCACCGCCTGGATCACATGATGTCCGGCATCCGCGCCCAAATCGCGGTCAAAGTCTTCGGCCAGGATTTACGCGAACTCCGCACGGCCGCCTATGACATTCAAGAACGCATGCAGCCGATCCCCGGTATCGTCGATTTACAGATTGAGCCGCAAGTCGAAATCTCGCAAGTGCGATTGAAGGTGAAACGCGACGAAGCCGCCCGCTATGGACTGGCTCCCGGAGACGTCGCCGAACTCTTGGAGACCGCCTACAAAGGGCGAGTGGTCTCGCAGGTGCTCGACGAGGACCGTTACTTCGGTCTGGTCGTCTGGTACGACGCCGACTCGCGCAGCGATCCCGACGTCATTAACGAAACGATCCTCGAAACACCCTCCGGTCGCCGCGTCGCGCTGGGACAGGTCGCCGAAGTGCTCGACACCACGGGTCCGAACACGCTCAATCGCGAACACGTTCAACGCCGCATCGTCGTCTTCTGCAACACACAAGGCCGTGACCTCGCCAGCGTCGTCGCCGACATCAAGCAGGCGCTCACGCCAGTCGAAGACAACCTGCGAAAATTACCCGGCAGCTACTACCTCGAATACAGCGGCCAGTTCGAGGCTCAGCAGCAGGCGAATCGTCGACTCGCGATTCTCGGTGCGCTCAGCATCCTGGGCGTGTTCTTGCTGCTCTGCAAGGCACTCGATTCCTGGCGCGCCGCGGTGCAAGTCTTGGTCAACATCCCGCTCGCCGCGTTCGGTTCCGTGCTGGCACTGTTGATCGTGAATCGCCCGGAGTGGTCCGCGCTACAAGTTGCGCCGTGGTGGGACTGGCCCCGCGTCTGGGTCAGCGCGACGAGCCTCTCAGTCGCTCACTGGGTCGGTTTCATCACGCTGATCGGAGTCGTCAGCCGCAACGGTATCATGATGATCTCGCACTACATCCACCTGATGCAGCACGAAGGCGAGACCTTTTCCGAACAGATGATCGTACGCGGCAGTTTGGAGCGTCTCGCACCCGTGATGATGACCGCCATGACCAGCTTCATCGGCCTGCTGCCGCTGCTGTTCGGAGCGGGGCAGACCGGCAAGGAAATTCTCTACCCGCTCGCGCTCGTCGTCTTCGGCGGCATGTTGACCTCAACGATCCTCGACCAAGTTGTCACGCCCGCCTTGTTCTTTAAGTTCGGCCGCAAGGTCTATGAGAGAACCAAAACTAACGCGACTTCCTCCGGCACGGCCACTCGACAGGATGTTGTGATGGCCGCTCCACATCCGACTCGGCAAGCCGCAGTCCCAGAACCGAAACTCAACGACAAGACGAGTTCAGCCGCCCCAACCGGCGCACCGCCAACGGTTGCTCCCGCATCACCTTCGGAGAATCGGCGTGAGGCAAAGCCGTAACGATGCTCGGCGGATACTATCAAAGTCACCAATCCAACTCCGTTGGAAAGTGAGGTTACCATGTTTCGGAAATTTGAAATGCGTGTAGTTGCAGTGGCAGCCATGTTGGCTTGGGCGATGCTCTCGCCCCCGGCCACGCGGGCTCAACATCACGGCGGCCATTACACTGGTGGCCACGGCGCGTATTACGGGAGAGGCGGCCATCATTACGCCCCCAGTTTTAGCTTCTCGTACGGCCACCACTACTCGCCGCAGTACTACGGCGGTTATGGCGGTTATGGCGGCGGCTCTTATTCGTCACCGTATTACGGCGGGATCTACTATGGCTCGTCGTACTATGGAAGCAGTGACGGCCACCATTACCCCCCCAGCAATGGCTTTGGTTATGGCCACGGCTATTCCGGCGGGCACCATTACTCCGGCGGGCACGTGTTTGGCGGCCATTACTAACGGGCGAGTCCGCGACGATGGACGCACCGGATCGGAAATCGGCTGCTTTCGCCAGCGGCCGCAATGACGAAATCAAAGAAGGATGTCTGCATGTATTACCAGATCACGACCCGCTGGCTGCCAGTGCTGTCTTTCCTGATCGGCGCGGCGATACCCGGTCTGCCTGCCTGGGCACAGCACGGTGGCCATAGTGGCCATCACTACGGCGGCCACGGCTTCAGTCATGGGTTCGGCGGCTTTGGCCACTCCGGCTTCGGCCACCATTATTCCCCGATCTACTTCGGGGTGGGATATGGCTCGTATGGGTACAACTCCTGGCCGCAGAGCTATACCCCGCGTGTCTACTCCTACTCTGGTCCTTCGACCGTGTCTGTGGCCCCGCCGGCTGTCGCGACCTCAAGTTCAGATGATGGCCCGATGTTGGGGGCGACGTACTACGGCACAGCCACCGCGTTGAGTTACCAGAGACGCGCCGAGTCCGCTTTCCGTTCCCATCACTACGAAGAGGCGGTTGAGTGGGCCAAACGTGCGGCCAAAGAGATGCCGCGCGAAGGCCGCCTGTTCCTGCTGCTGTCGCAAATCCATTTCGCGGTGGGCGAGTACCGCGACGCCGCCGGAGCAGCGCGTCTTGCCATGTCACTGCTACCGCAAGAGGACTGGGGGTATGTCGTTAAGAACTTCCGCAGCTACTACCACGACGCCGATTACGTGGCGCAGGTTCGGCGGCTAGAGCGGTTCATCGCGGAAAACCCCAACCACGCCGACGCCCGATTCCTGGTGGGCTACCACTGGGTGTTTCTGGGCCATCCGAACGCGGCGAGCCGCGAGTTGACCAAGGCCGTGGAACTCAACCCGCGCGACGAATGGGCGCCCCGCTTGTTAGAAGTCATCGATGGCCCAGCGCCGCGCCCAGGACCGCCACCGTCCGAACAAGTTTCCGGCGTTCACCCGCTGGGAGTAACGACCGGCATGAGCGAGTCCCTACGATCGGTGGACGCATCGGTCGAGTATCCGCCGCCGCAAGACTTCGAAAAATCCCTCAAGCCCGGCGGCCTCGGCGCGACCGACCACAAGCACGAAGAGAAGAGCAAGTAACTCGCGGCCTTCGTGGTCCAGGAACGTGGGCGCGGGCCCACAGCAATAGTGTTTGAGAAGGATCGATGTCACAAACCTTGCACAGGAGCATCAATTATGAGTCACTCGCAATCACTGGGAAATATTTCTCGTCGCGCCTTTGGACACAGAGTGGCGACGGTCGTCGGGGCAGGAGCGATTCTCGTGCCGGCCTTGACCATGGCTCTGCCCGGCACGGCCCTTGCCGACAATAGCGAACGCCAAGGCTACTTCGACGTACATGAACTGTCGTTCCACCTGCAACACGAATTTGACCATGCCGTTTCATGCAACAACGTGATCGCCAAGGCAGAGGAAGTGGCGATCGGTGGCGAGAAGGAGCACGCGATCCAGCAACGTCCAGGCACATTCGGCTGGGGGCTGATCACGTTCTTCTTGCAGTTTGATCAGAAGCTGATCGGCAAAGACATGACCTTCTACTCCACCGTGGGCTGGAACGGTAAGGCCGAGGGCGAGGTCATCTTCAGCGTGGAGATCAACGGCGACATCATCATCGACGGAGGCCGCAGCGAGAAAAACAAGTGGGCCAAAATCGAACGCAAATTGCCCGTCAAGGCCCGCGAAATGCGAGTGACTCTGATGCTCGATTCCATCCGCGGCAACAACGACTTCTCATTCTGGTGGGGAGAGCCCCAGTTGAGAGCTTAAGGTGAGCGTGTGTTCCTCAACCGCAACGTCAGCCTTCACAACAAGTCGGGAATGGTGGCCTGCAGGAGAAACTGATCTGTGCGGAATCGCTGGCACATCACGATGTACGATGCCGGTGTGAAATCTCTACATGACGAGCGTGAAGAAGCTCCTCCTCCGTCACCGCGCCGCGACACGCCAGCTCCCCGACCGTGATCTGTCCCGGGCCGCGTCGGAAACAAAGCCTTCACGGGAAAGGGAATCGAGAATAACCTCGCCGCGTCGCAACAGCGAACTGGTAGTCTGCGGGTTTCATACATGCGAGAGACCTCAAAAGCTCGGTTCCCAAGGATGAAATCTTGAACTGGATTCGGCAAAATGCCGATTTTGAAATCGTCACAAGGAGGTGACTATGACTCGTTTAACGATTTTTCGCACTCTATCCCTCGCCATTCTCGCGGGCTTAATCACCTCTTCATTATTCGCTCAAGAGACACCGTCACGCGGACGCGCGAAAGTGACGGCTGTGGCGGCCAGCAAAAAGCCAGCCAATGTGAATCCGGCTATCGCGACGTTGTCCCCCAAAAGATCGTCGAAGACAAACATCGAGCAGATGGTTCATCAGGAGCCCGCTAATGACGCCCTGCAACCGACGCTGACGCTGGAATACCTGGAGCAACTCGCGCTCTCAAACAATCCCACGTTGGCCCAAGCCGCCGCCGCGGTGGACGCGGATCGTGGACTCTACGACCAAGTCGGCCGCTATCCGAATCCGCAAGTCGGCTACCTCCGTTCGGACAATTCGCGGGGCGACCAATCCCAAACGCAAGGAGTCTTCGTGAGCCAGGAGTTTGTCACGGCTGGCAAGCTCAAAAAGAATCGCAACATTGAAGCGTGGGACATTCAACGTTTATCGTGGGATGCCGAAGCGCAACGGATGCGGGTGCTCAACGACCTCAAGATTCGCTATTACGAGTTGCTTGGCGCGCAGCGCGCCGTCGCGCTCACTCATGATTTGGATCGCATCGCCAGCGAGGGCTACGAGTTGACGGATCGCATGAGTCGCGCCAAGCAGGTATCGCGGAAAGACCTGCTCCAGGCCAAAGTTCAAATGCACACAGTACGGTTGAATTTGCGTGAAGCTGAACATCGTCACGATTCGGCCTGGAACCAATTGACCGTGCTCATTGGCGTGCCTGACATGGAACGTGCGACGGTCGCGGGCCAACTGGAGGAAGAAGTTGCCGAACTTGGCTGGGATGAATGCTGGACGCAGTTGGAGAGCAACAGTCCGCAAATGCACGCGGCGCTGACCCGCGTCCAGTTCGCCCGGAGCGAACTGGAGCGGGAGTCGGTCGAATCGATTCCCAATCTCAGCGTGCAAGTGGTGGCGGAACGAGATCGGGTCACAAACTCCAACACCGTGAGCACCTTATTTTCGGTGCCTGTCCCGATCTTCAATCGCAACCAGGGCAACATTACCCGCGCTCAGGCGGAAATACGGCAAGCGAATGCCGATGTCGAACGTGTGCGGCTGGTGCTGCGAGACCTGCTGACGGATGCGTTTCGCCGCTACAAGACCGCCCGCGACCAAGTCAGCAGCCTGCGCGATAACATCTTGCCCGATGCCAAAGAAACTCTGCAACTCGCGACCGACGGCTACAAACAAGGCGAATTTGGCATTCTTGAAGTCCTGTCCACACGTCAAACCTATTTCGAAAGCAGTTTGGCTTACGTCGAAGCGTTGACTGAATTACAAAAAGTCGTGGCCGAGATCAATGGTCTACAACTGACTGGCGGCTTGAATCCCGCCGAAATCGGCACAGCCCTTCAAGGTGCAGGCGGCGGCGTCAGCCGACAACGTGCAGTCCTCAATAAGCTGCAAGAGAGCACGTCCAAGCGACTGCTGCCAGCCGCATTGCAAACAGGTCGGTAAATCTCACTTGGAGTACGACACAGTAATTCGATTAAAATCGCTCAGAATCTGGTGGGCCATTGCCTTCCTGTCTGGACATAACTAGGAGCCGTCAACGGGAACGGTCGAGATTGAATCGGTTAATATGTTGCGGCCCGATTGGCCTCACCGCGATGTTCGCGGCGGTAACGATTCCGCGATTCAATTCCCGCAGCCCAAGCTTCAGACTTAACCCTAGCGCAGAATATTCCGATAAATTAACAGAATCTTTGCAAACATCATAAGCGCACATTAAGGGATGACGCTCAGAGCAATTTCTCTGTAACACGCTGGCGCAATAAACATGAGCGTGCCGACCCGGCCTTTGTGGTGTGCGAAATCACGGACAACCCGATTTGACATCCGTACAGAGTTATATGCACCATCGCCATCGCGACGCCATAACTTGTTTGTCCTTTCATTTTCAAATCTCGCGTTACATGCCAAGAATGGTCTATGATGAGCATAAATCGACATCTCGTCACGACCTTACTCCTTTTGGCATTAGTTTTTAGCGGCTGTGCCACCGCGTCATCTCGCAGCATTTCACGTGCAAAGCGTGTTAACTCTGGCGCGACTCGACCGGTTTCGAAGGTGTCGAACACACCCGTTTCTGCTCACGAGGCTGTTAATCGAACGGTTGCGATCTCCGCAGCGCAGACCCAGTTGGTTGCCCATCAAGAGGAACTCCCGCAGCCGCAATCGCATGCCGAACACGAAATCCCACCCGTCGTGTCAACCGAAGAGCACGCGGTGTTGACGTTGCAGGATCTGGAGGTCATGGCAATGGGCAACAATCCGACGCTGGTCCAGGCAAATGCCCAATTGCAAGGAGAGCAGGGTGCCGCGTATCAGGCCGGCCTGCCGTTCAATCCGGTGGTCGGTTACACGAGCGAACAAATTGGTGTCAATGGGACTGCCGGCGAAACGCAGGGCGGCTTTGTGTCGCAGGAGATCGTCACCGGCGGAAAGCTGCGTCTGAGTCGCGCCAAATATGCGCAGCGCGCGCAAATCGCCGCGACCAACGCACAAGCCCAACAACAGCGCGTGCTCAATGACGTTCGGGCGCAATTCTATCGCACGGTCGCCGCGCAGCGTGTCGTTGAGATTCAGCAGAAGTTGGTCGCTAACGGCGAAGACAATCTCCAAACACACCGCGAAATGTTCAACCTGGGCCAGACGACGGCATCGGCCGTGTTGCAGGCCGAGGTGGAACTGCGACGCGATCAGTTGAAGTTGAAGGACGCCGAGAATGACACTCAACAGGCTTGGCGCAGGCTGTCCGCCTTGGCGGGAATTCCGCAGCTTTCATCGACGACGCTGGAAGATCAACTGGCAACCACGCAAGAGCCGCTGGACTATGACTCGGCCCTCGGACAGTTGTTGAGTAGCAGTCCTGAACTGGTGGCTGCCTGTCAGAAGATTCGACACGATGAAATCCAACTCGAACGCGAACAAGTTCAGCCGATTCCGAATGTGCTCGTCGATGCCAGAGTCGGTCGCAACTTCGAGTCTGGTGGCACCACGGCCGGCGTCAACATCGGGTTACCGATCCCAGTTTTCGACCAAAATAAAGGCACGATCCAACAGGCCCAAGCCGACCTCAACCGTGCGCACGCCGATGCGCGGCGGCTGGAGTTGGACCTGCAAACGCGTTTGGCCGCCGAGTACCGCACCTACCTCTCTGCCTGGCAGCATGTCGAAGAGTACCAGGCCACGATGCTGCCGAAGGCCAAAGAGGCCACCGAGCTACTCCGGCAAAGCTACAAAGATCGGCGGGCCACATGGGTCGAAGTGCTCACCGCGGAGCGCTTGCACATGACGCTTGAAACCGAATTCGTCGATAGCCTCAAGACATATCGTGAATCCGATATTGCCATCCGCGGAATGCTGCTGACCGGCGGGCTGACGGAACCGCCCGCAGCGGTCGGTGGCGGACACATCGACGCCACACCCAGGCCGCGCTAAGACTGCATGCGGGCTGGTTTGAATTGGAACGCATGAGAGTTCGCGGTCTGGCCGCGACGCCGCAAAGTCTTGTCGTATTAGCTGGCTACTGCCTGGAGATCGAAATGACCCATCCCGACGATCGCAGAAACTTTCTCGTCAAGGGTGCGACCGCAGCAGGCATTCTCGTGGCTGGCACGGCATTGGGACGTGCGCAAGAAAAGCTCGCCGAACAGCCCAGCGATAGCCCAATGGCCAAACCGCCGCAAGGCGAGCATGAGAAGCACCAGCCTCCTGTCGCTGAAAACGATGCGGTCGAGTATCCCCGCACCCACGCTGGCTTGGGCGGACCAGTCGGAAGTCCCACCGACCGCGGCAAGCTGGTGCCGGGCTATCGCGATGCCACGTTGCCGCCAGTTCCGATCCACGCACCCGACCTGCAGAAACTGCCTTGGGAAGATGTCGACGGAGCTAAAGAGTTTCATTTGACTGCCGAGCCAGTGCGCCGGGAAATCCTGCCCGGCGTGTGGATGGACACCTACGGCTACAACGGAGACATGCCTGGACCGACCATTGAACTCAATCAGGGCGATCGCGTTCGAATTGTCTTGCACAACAAACTCCCCGAGCCGACCACGCTGCATCTGCACGGGCTGGAACTCCCCAACGACATGGATGGGGTTCCGTACCTGAATCAGGATACTATCGAACCGGGGCAAGAGTTTTCCTACGAATGGACGGTTCATCAAGAGGGGACGTTTTTCTATCACTCGCACGAAGGTATGCAGGAAGCGATGGGCATGGTAGGCCTCTTCATTGTGTATCCCGCCAAGACTCACGAGCCGGCGGTGGATCGCGATTTCGTCCTGATCGCTCAGGGATTTCAACTGCGTCCGAATTCGACCGTTCCGGACACGCTGTCCATGGAATGGAATTTCCTGACGCTGAATGGCCGCTGCGGCCCGCTCACCACTCCGCTGCTGTGCAAGTTGGGTGAGCGTTTGCGAATTCGCTTCCTGGATTTCAGCGTGATGGACCACCACCCCCTGCACCTTCACGGGCATACGTTCTGGATTACGGGCACCGAGGGCGGCCGCCTGCCGGAGTCGGCTTGGTATCCGAGCAACAACGTGTTGGTCGGAGTGGCCCAGGTGCGTGAAGTCGAGTTCATCGCCAACAACCCAGGGGATTGGGGGCTGCACTGTCACATGTTCCACCACATGATGAACTCGATGTCGTCTCAAGCCGGCCCGTTGATCCGCGACAATTCCACGCCTGAGCAACTCCAAGTGAAAGGGTATCCGCAAGTCATGTTGGGCATGGCCATGCCCAACATGAAAGACATGAAGATGCCCGGTGCGGACATGAAGGGCATGGACATGAAAAAACACGACATGAAAGACATGCCACAGAAGAAAACACCCCTGAAATCGAACGGCGAACCCGATCACAGCAAGATGAACATGAAACCCGAAGCCGCACAAAAGCCAATGGCCGGCCACGAGGGAATGAAAGGCATGGAAGGGATGGAAGGCGCGGACCGAGTCGAGGGCCGACGCGAAGCGATGGGCATGCGTCCCGGCTGGTCGATGGCGATCGAAGGTCTCTTCACCGTCTTACGCGTGCTACCGCCGGAATTGTACGACAAAATCATGGGCGGTCAGGAACATGAAGGCCATCAGAAGCAGCCGTAGGCTCCGACCTGGACGTGGCCCGATCACTCTCCAACCAGCCGCCGGAAAAACCTGCCCGTTCAAGTCCTGCGATCAGATACGGACAACGGCGCATCAAGCTCCAAATGAGTCCTGAGCGGTAGTTCTCTACCATCAGGACCAGCGGGCCCTGATTGAGCCCATAATTCCAGGGAGATACCCAGCCAAGGGGCGTCGGCCCGGGGAACGTCGCATTGAAGCTGCCCACTAGCCCGTACCGGCATGACGTTTGCTTGACGCCAAGTTGGACCATGTGTTCGATCGTCGGCAGAACAATCTCCGGGGCAAAAGGTAAGGACGCGGCCGAGGCCCATGGAGCGATGGTGCCGTCGTCGGGTCCGTAGGGCGCGCCGCGGCCCAGATAATCAAAAAAGCGGCGTTCGATACCGTCAATAATTAGCGTTGTGGGGCCTGGGCCGTCGCTGGCGGTAATTCCCCAGCAGCATTCGCACTGGTGGCACCCGCAGGAGCGCCGGAACTGGAGCGGATTGCGGATTGCGTATTCCTGCTGCACGTGCGTCGCCCGTTTGCTGTTCTCGAAGTAGTCGATGCCTTTGGCACGCATGTACTCATCCTGGATCCCACGAAAGTCGATCCAGACGTGCGAGTATTGGTGGATGAAAAGCGGTCCCGCGTACAGGAACTCGTAATCGTAGATGTTCTTCCAACTGTAGGTCGATGTGTACGCCATGTAGCTCTCCACGCACAGGGGATGCGTCGGCGAGCCGAGACCTAAGAGATAGAGGATCGTGGCCTCATCATAGCCCCGCCAACGATACGGCAGGAACCCGCCCTCCGGCTTCCAGCCGTGTGTGACCGTCGACTCCCCGTTCTGTGCCCACTTCCAGTCTGTGCGGCAGTAGAGGGTGTCCGCCAATTCCCGCACCTCGCGCTCCTCACCCACGTCCCGGTCAAAGTACAAGGCGGCGGCCAGCGCCCCTGCGAGCAGGATCGTCGTGTCAATGGTGGACAGTTCACAGTCCCCGGCGCGCCGTCCTGTTTCCATGTCAAGGAAGTGATAGTAGAACCCCATGTGGCCGGTGGCATCCGACTCGGGCCCTTGGGGGCTGTTCCAGAAGAAGCGCAAGGTCGTCAGCGTCCGCGACACCGCCGCCGTGCGCTTCAGCAACCCCCGCTCGACGCCTACTGGATAAGCCGCCAGAGCCAGTCCGACGGCGGCGATGCTGGACGGAAAGCCCGGGCGGGTGCAGTCCTTCACCAATCCATTCGCGGGGTTCACTTCATTTACGAAGTAACCGAACGCATCTCGTTGAAGGGAGTCCAGCATATCGTCGTATAAGGGTTGGGCCATGCAGCCGTCTCCAATCCAAGAGGAAGGATGAAACAGGCTGTTCAACCTTCATCGCCGTGGTTCTACTGGAATTGACGCCACTCCCGCTGGCACCCGCTCAGGAGCCGGTCTGCCTCGACCGGCCCCCAGCTTCCGGCCGCGTAGTTGGGAAAGTTTGGTGCAGGCTGTCGCTCCCACGCCTCCAGGATCGGTGTCACGAACTCCCAGGCCGTCGTCACCTCGTCGGACCGCATGAATAGGGTCAAGTCACCCCGCAGCGCATCCAGCAGCAGCCGCTCGTAGGCTTCGGGCAGGGCTTGCTTAAACGATTGCCCATAGAGGAAATCCATCCGCACCGGCTGTAGCACCAGTTGCATACCCGGCTGCTTGGCCGAGAATGACAGGCTGATCCCCTCATCCGGCTGGATGCGAAACGCCAAAACGCTGGGCTCCGCGTAAGCGATGCCGCATCGACAATCGGCTCCGCAGTTGCAAGTCCGATCGCATAGGTCTCCGTTCTGCGTCGCCGCGGTGAAAAGACGCAATGGTGCCTGCTTGAACTCGATGGCAATCTCCGTCACCCGCCGGGCCAGTCCTTTGCCGGTTCGCAGTAGGAACGGGACGCCAGCCCAGCGCGGAGTATCCACTCCCAGACGCAGCGCCAGGTAGGTCTCGGTGGTGGAGTTCGTGGCGACCGCTTCCTCCTCGCGGTAGGCGCGTGCTGGCCGGCCCTCCCTTGTTCCTGTGCCGTACTGGCCGCGCACTACCCAGCCGCTCCCGTCTTTTCCCCCTCCAGGCACGAGCTGACGCAGTACTCTCACCTTCTCGTCATGGACATCCTTCGCCCCCAGCGACGCGGGCGGCTCCATCGCCACTAGGGCCAGCAACTGCAGAAGATGGTTCTGCACGACGTCCCGCAAAGCCCCAGCCCCGTCGTAATAGGCACCTCGCCGACCCTCCATGCCGTCGACCTCGGCCATCGTGATCTGAACGTGATCGACATAGCGGCTATTGAAAAGTGGATCGAATATGGCGTTGCCGAAGCGAAACGACAGGAGGTTCTGCACCGTCTCCTTGCCCAAGTAATGGTCGATGCGAAAAATCTGCTCCTCGTGTAGAACGCGTAGGATGTCCTCGTCCAGTGTGCGGGCACTCGTTACATCCTTGCCGAAGGGCTTCTCGACTACGACCCGCGTCCAGGGCTGCGTCGCTTCCCGCTGAACCAAGCCCACAGCGGCGAGCTCTTTGATGATCCGAGCGAACTGGTCGGAGTCGGTAGCCAGATAAAAAAGGCGGTTTCCGCCAAGCCCGCGCTCCTTTTCCAGCCCTTGGAGACGCTCGGCCAGCGTACTGTAACTCTCCGCGACGGTGAAGTCCGACCGATGGTAGATGACATTTTCGGCAAAGCTCTCCCATGCATTCCGGTCGCTGGCATGTATACGGTCGTGCGTCTCGGCTGCGTCACGAAGTTCATCACGGAACTGGTTATCGGTTTTGTCGCGCCGGCCCACCCCAACGATGATGAAAGGCGTGCCGAAGAAGTTGCCTTGCCACAGGCTGAACAGCGCCGGGAGCAGCTTACTGTGGGTCAAAGCCCCGGTAGCTCCGAAAATAATCAAGGCGAAAGGTTCCGCTACCTGCACAGGAGTAGGAGCGGGAGTATCGACGTGCCCCGCTGCCTTGGCCTGAATGATTTCGGAAGCTGGCATTGGGTCTGTCCATTTCTGAGCTCTTAGCGATTGCCGGATAATGCGCGACTCCCCCTGAGCCATCGCATTTGGCCATGCATTTAGAGGGAGTTTTCATCTCCTACCCGGTTGCTCCCGCTCTGCCGCGATTCGTCTTTACGGGATGGCTCATTACGAATGTCCTGTGCCCGCGAATGACTGCCACCACAACATCCGCCGCCGTGACGCATCATCAAGAAGAACATCAGGCCGATGACGATCAGCGAGATCATTGAATTCCAGTCCATACGACCTTCCCTTTTCGGTCTTGAATGAGTTTCAGTTCACGTTGCAATTACATGTAAGGGCAGTGGATGCCCGCGGCGTTCCACAGCGTGTGCGGCAGCGGGGCGAGAATCAGGGCGAGGATGGCGAAAGCTGCGTAGCCCAAGCAACGGCGCAATGGTGTGAGCGGCGTCACATCGTCCAGCGGCGGCGTGTCGCGACCAGCGATGAAAAATACGATGATCGCCCACGTCAGCAGGCCCGGCCAAACGAACAGACCGAGCAGCAGCAACGTCCACATGGCGACACTGCCGATCGTGTCACCCGCACGGCGTCCGAACATGGCTTGAGCGATGTGACCACCGTCGAGCTGACCGATGGGGAGCAGATTGAGGGCGGTGACCATCAGGCCGAGCCAGCCAGCAAAGGCGAGCGGGCTAAGTTGAAGCACATGGCCTTCGAGCACGACGGGACCGAGTGATAACTTCGCGAGAAACGCGAGCAGCACTGACGAGCCGACGGAGGTTCCGCCGTGCATCATCATCCCTGCCGCCGGTTCAGTGGACTCCGCGATGATAACTGATGAGCGCAGGCCGATTAGGAGCGCCGGGATGGCGATGACCAATCCCGCCAGCGGACCGGCGACGGCGACATCGAAGAGCGCACGCCGATTCTCGGCGGGCGAACGCATTTTGATGAACGCCCCGAACGTGCCCAGTGCGAATGGCATCGGAATGAAATAAGGCAACGTCACCTGGATGTGATGATGTCGGGCCATGAAGTAGTGGCCCAATTCGTGAACGCCGAGGATCAGTAACAGTCCTAGCGAGTAGGGCAGCCCGACCGTGAAGCGTCCCGGATCGAGCAGCAAATTGACGCCTTGATGCGCCGCGCCCGCCCAGGTGGTCGTGACGATGGTGAGCGCGAACAGCAACCAGTTCACCCACGGTCTCGCATGTTGCTCAGCAACAGCTTTCGCCATTGGCCCTGGGAAGAGCAGGATGGCCGCGCCAAACTGCTCGTCGGCCTGCACCATCGGAGCAGATTCGGCACCGAGCGCACGCTTGAGTTTGTCATAGACAGCGGCGGCTGGCGCGCGCAGCCGACCGCGAAAAATCCGCACGCCATTGTCTTCCTCGGCGAAGCGAACGTCCATCACCTCCTTCACCGCCACAGGTTGCTCTTCTGCGTTCAAGGGACGCGCGGTCACTTCGGGCACGCTCTCCGCTCTCGTCCCACACAACATCGAGATCATCCAGAAACAGAGCAGCAGCCCCATCCAAAAGAACATTCCGCCGTGCAACATTCCGCCGCTTGGCGTGAGGAAAAGGATGATGAGCGGCAGAAGGATTAAGAGGATCAAGGCGAGCTGCAGCCCCAGTTTTCGCTTCGCGGATTCAGTCGGCATTTCCGATGGCATTGTCATGGTATGGCGTTCCACTTCTCTGACTCGATGATCTGGGGCTTTGGAGAGGCCGGGCCAGGAGAGTCGCTCCTGACCTGTCATCCGACTCGTAGTTCATTTCTTTTTTGAATGGGCTTCGATCTTGGTGACAACAAACTTGTCGTCCATCGTCACATGGGCGGTGAATCCTTCCTTCAGATCTTCGAGTTTGGCTTTCTTGTCGTCCAGGATGATCTTGGCATCCTTGGCGACATCGTGATTGTGTTTCCCATCAACCCCCTTGAAGGTCAGGGTGATTTTGCCGTCGCCGGCTTTGACGACCGTTGCCTCTTTGGCCTTTTCGTCTGCGGCCAGCAGCGGCAGCACCGACAGTGCAAACAGTGACGCGGCCACAACTCTCAGGAATGAAATGCGAGACATCATCGGGTTTCTCCTCGTCTAAATTGGAAGACGCCAAGGAAGCGCACGCGGCTGCCTTTGTGAAGCTCCTTCCGGTTACTGGAACTCCATTTATCGAAGTGCAACTCAGCGCACTTCAATCTCGTTTGCCAGGATTGCCAGTCCTGTTATTTCCATGACCGCCTGTTGGGCCAGTTGCTTGGCGTAGTAAGTCGAAGTCTGCCCTTGCACAATAAGGCCCTGGTCTCGCAACAACAGACGCAGATCGCGTACCTGCCCATGTAATCGCCGCTGCACGAGTCCTGCCAGTTGTTCCACTGAGGGTTCGGACATGTATTCGCTGTTCACGCGGTTCCCTCCGTCTGACTAATGGTGCTTGTAATAGCCAATGCCTTTAATGTCGTTCCATGCCGTCGTCTGGTGGCACTGGAAACACTGATTGACCTGCGCCTTCGGTTTGCCCGCCACCTTGGCCGACATCATTTGAAAGTGCATCATGTAATGGCTCGGCGGCCCCTGATGGCACTGTGCGCAGTCCTTGGAATTTGGCGACGGATGCCGAAACTCCGGGATCGTCCACTTCGCCGTCGTGTGGCACTGGCCACAATCCTGGCCGAACAGTTTGACGTGCCGATCCTTATTGGAATGGCAGGTCGCACAATTCAAGACCGCTTCCTCTGGGGTGAGGCTCGAATGGCCTTCCGACCCTTGGCTCGCGGGCTGATGTTGGCCGATCCAGTCGAGCAGGTCTTTCCGCACTCGTTCGTTTTCACCGGCTGGTGGGTGGTCGGTTTTCAAAAGGCGGAAACCGATCTCGGCCAGCGCCAGATGGTTCATTTCGTTCGGGCGCTGATCGGTCCCCCGATGCTCGCGGTGGCACTCGACGCAACTGCTCACGTTGGCATGAAACGCGGTTGGCTGGCGCTGCAGCAACGACTCATTGTTGGCGTGGCAGATGATGCACTTCTGCGCCTCGACGCCCTTGACCGGTGTGTGGCAGGCCGCGCAATTATTCTCCAACGACGCGTGGGCCTGCGACAACTCACCGGGACTCACCATGTGCTGCCAAAAGGCGAGTGAGACAATCACAGCCGCCGTTTGATCCCGATGATGAGAGTAGTGCGAGGAAAACGTCAAGAACCCGATCACAGGCAAGGCCAGTACGATGGCCGCATAAAGAAATGCCGTTCGCAGTTTCATGAGAGCCACCTCAATCCCAAATGGATTCCCGCCCACACGTGCAGTGCGAGCAACACGTAGAGGATGACGGAGAGAACGAGGTGCAGGTTCAGCCAGCGGCTGCACCAGCGCTTGAACAGCTCGTGCGTGCGGATCGCGAACTCCAAGTCCGCCACGGATTCGGCAAGCTTGGTGACCTCGCCGGCTGGCCCGCCGATTTGAAGATCGAGTCCCAACGACGCCAGGCCGGCGACCAAGAGACGCATCTTCGGAAGTGTACGCAGCTCCGGGGGCGCGTTCTGGAGCGCCCCCCATGCGCTATCCAGATCGCCCCTGGCCGTCTGCAAGAGCAGCAGCTTGTCTTTGATGTCCTGGCTGACGTAAGTCAGCAGATAGCGGCCGATGAACCCGCTCACGACGACGAGGAGCATCACTGCCGTCAACGTGATTCCCAGCCAACTGTCGAACTTGTGGCCGGTGTGAATAATTCCCAGCAGAGGACCGAGAATGCCGGCGTAGACATGCACCGTCATCCACGACTGGAGAGAAACGTGTGGCGTGATCCTTGCATTGACGAAGCGAATGCGTTTGACGATCGGATAGGCGAGCGGCACAAGCATGAGCACGGCCCCCGCGATCCCGAAGAACGCCCCGACTCCGCTGCCTGCGAAGCGCGGCGAAGTGTGGACGAGGAAGCCCAGCCAGGCAAACAGCAAGACGCCGAAGATGCTGGCGGCGATGATGCGATCGCGTTCTTTCATGGCTACGCCTCCACCACGATGTCGCTCTTCGGCTTCGCCTGGCAGGCGAGAATGATGCCGTTGGCCTTGTCGTCGGGCGTGAGAGAGTCCTCGACGGCCATCTCGACCTCGCCGGACGTCATCTTCACCTTGCACAGGCCGCAGGTGCCGACGCGGCAAGAGTTCTCGATGCCGATGGAGAGTTCCTCGGAGAGTTCGAGAACCGTCTGATCGACGTGAATCTTGACCGACTTGTTGTTCGTTGAAAACGTGACCAGCGGGCCTGTGGCCTCGGCTGTTGGTTTCAGGGCGGTTCCGGCGGCGGCCGGGGCGGGTTTGGTTGCGCCAAACGCTTCGGTCTTCAGTTGGTCCGGAGCCACGCCTAGCTCGGTGAGCATGGCCTTGGTCGCCTCCATCATCGACTGCGGCCCGCACACGTGGACTCTCCGCGAAGCCAGATCGGGAACCGTCTGTGTGAGCAGTTCCTTGGTGATGCGTCCGCGGGAGCCCTTCCAGTCCGTCCCTTCCGCTCTCGTCACCGTGACCGCGACGTGCAACTTTGGATTCACGCGTTGAATCGCCGTGATCTCGTTCGCAAAAATGAAGTCGGCTGGTTTGCGGAATGTGAAAATCAAGAAGATCTCTCCGGCCCAGGATCGCTCCGTGAGATACCGGGTGACGCTCATCATCGGCGTGATGCCCACGCCGGCTGCGATGAGGACGATGCTGTCCGCCTCTGTTCCGTCAAACGTAAATTTTCCGACCGGGCCTGCCGCTTCGATCTGGTCGCCCACCTTGAGCAAATCAACGATGTGACGGGAGACCGCGCCCCGTGGTTCGCGCCGCACGGTCAGGTCGATGTATTCGCGCTGCGTCGGGGAGGATGAGATGGAGTATGAGCGGTTCATTCTCGCGCCGCCAATCCAGAACGCGACATTGAGGAACTGACCGGGCACGAATGTGAAAGGGAGCAAGCGGTCGCTGGACGAAGGCACGAGGCGAAACGTTTTCACGCCGGGCGTTTCTGTGATGATGCTCCCGACGCGAAGGTGCCCGCGCCAATTCTCGGCCACTGGCAACGGCGCGATCGCCTCCGTTTCCTTTGGCGGGGCAGCTTTGGCAACTTTCGCATGCGACGCGGTTGGTTTGGTCGTCAGTTTGCTCATGCTGGCGTCCCCTTGGTGTCCGCCGCAGGCGGCGGCGCTGTTCCTGCCAGCGGCGCTGCCGAGCCAGGCGGAGGCGATCCCGAGTCGGTCTCGATACGCTCAAAGAGGGCTGCAGCGCGACGCATCTTGAAGTAGTACATGCCCACCATCGCCAGCGCGAACGCGATGAGCAGCACCATCGTGAAGAGGTGAAATAGCGTGACTCCAGAGAAACCGCCGCGACGTTCTACACTCTGCGGCGGTTGAAGGTTCATTTCATCCTTAAACCATTGCAGGGCGACCTGGCGCGGCGGCTTGCCCTCGGCCAGAGCGCGCCGGGCGGCCAGGCCGCTCTCGAATTGCGCGACGGCCTCGCGCACTTGGGCGGTGGCTTCCTGCATGGCCGCGTAATCCTCGTTCTCCGTCGCTTCGCTCAGTCGGTCCAGTCCCTCGGACAACAGGGCCACACCCGAACTCATACGTTCGTCCGCCTGACTCTCGACTTGCTTCCGCTGTTCCGGTGTCAGTTCGGGTAGGCTCATCAGGGTCGGATACAACTCCTTGGGCGGGGCCTTCCCCATTTCCTTCATCATTTCGCCCATCCCCTCCATCATTCCGCCCATCCCCTTCGCCGGCCCGTCGCCGCCGGGGGGCATGCCCGGTGCTCCTCCTTTGTCCTTCGCCATGTCCTGAGCGGGATGGTGCTTTGCGTGCTCCTCCGGTGACTGTCCGTAACCCGGAATGCCCAACGCCAGTCCGATCGAGACGGCGAACACGCCGAGCCAGGCAAGCCGGATCGTCACTGACGTTTGAGTAGGCAGATGGCTCATGTTTATGTCACTTCAGGCGGTTCATGGTTCCAGATGAGTTGGGCACGCACTGGGAGGCAGCGATCATGCGGGCCGTCATCGCCGGGCTGGCAACGCGATGAAGACGTGGGGCGCGTTACCGTTTGTCGAGTTTCCGTTTCACGTAATCGCCGATCAGGAGGACCGTCGGGTACAAGACCTCTTCTTCTTCCTGGATGTGCAAGCTCAGACTTTCAGCGAAGCGCACGTAGTCCGTCTTCCCCTCTTCCTTGGCCGCTTCCCCGAGTCTCTTCAGCCCCGCCAAAAGTTCGCGGTGCTCGCCGTGAATCTGCGGCAGGCTGGCCCTTAGTTTCTCAGCCACTTTGATCGCCTCGCTCATCTCCGGCGTGAACTTTCCCTCCGCCAGCCGGGGCAACAGTCCGAGCGGCGCGAACACATCCTTCGCCTTCGGAAAATGGGTGGCACCCAATTTCTCGATCGCTCGGGCCGCGTCGCCGACCTTGCCAGTGTCCTTCGTCGCCTTGATGAACTCCGCGTGAAAGGCTTCGTGCCGCGTCCACAGGGAAACGGGCATCTTGAGTTCCAGCGGCGCGCTTTGGCCGGAATCCGGCGACGCCGCGAACCCCAGTGCGGCGACGGCACAAAGGACGGACACCACGGCCGACAAAACGACAACGGTTCCCCTTGGCTTGACCGCTGCCAGCCGTCTCTGTTGAGAAGTTCTTGCCATCACGTAGATCGTTTCTTTCACGAGCAGATCGCTGCCGGTTGCCGGCTCCGATCGGAGAAAGCCATGCTCCGCAGGACATCCAAGCGGAGTGTGCCCAACGCCAAACGAACGAACCGACTGGCTGTTGTTTGGGGCGTCTTCAACCGTCGAGGGTCGAGGCCATTGAGGTTGCTTAGTGGTGAGGTTTGCAGCCGGCCACGCCGAGGGCGGCGACGAGGAGCGCTAACATCATTAGCGCCGGACGTATCCATGCCGATTGCTGAAGGACGTTGAGTGTTCCGAGGACGATGTGTTTCGTTTTCATGATTGTGACTTTCTTTTTTTGTGCTGTGTTTGGTTTCGTTATTGAAGCATGGGTTAGTGGTGCGGTTGGCAGCAGGTTAGGCCGAATGGATCATGCTGACGTCACTTCCCTCAGGCGCTTCATGCTATTGGGGATGGGTGCCGGAATGGCCGAACTGGTGTAGCAACCAGCCACCGCGTTGCTCGTAGCCGCCCGGTGCAGTCCAGGTAACCGCTTTCGCGTTACTTCTTCTGGTGGTCCGTGTCCTTCACGGCACCGCTTCCGGGTTTGATCGCGCAGACGAACATGGCGTCGTCACCGCACTTCGAGCAGACGTGGTTCACTGCTTCGTTCTTTCCTTTGCCTTTGCCGGTGCCGATGACCGTGACGTTCCCACCGCAAACGCATGTGTGCTTTTGACCGATGGTCATCAGCTTGACGTGCGAGTTATCCTTCGTCACATTCTGGACCATGATGTGTTTGCACTTACTGCAGGCCATCGCGATCGAGTCACCCGGCTTCAGGGCTTCGGCCTCGGCTTGAGTCGTGATGTGGTTCATGTGTGCCACATGAGCGTTCTGGTGTGCATCGTGCTTTTCGTCTGCGGCGTGGGTCGCACCGGACCACCACACCATGAGTGCAACGGCGAGTGCGAGTCCGGAAGTGAGGCTGATTGTGCTAACGAGGCTGGTTTTCTTGGTCATGAGTGGCTCCTTAGTTTTTTAGTTCATGGTTACAAACGGTCTAACGTGGTTCTCGAACGGTACATTGCGAGCGTGCTACTGCTCGTCTCGCCTTTCCTAGTCGATTGTGTGTTGGAAGAATCATGTGACATCGACAAACCGGTTCATCGTGCCGAATTCGTTCGGCACGCATTTGGGACAGCCTTGAAATTCGTGCTCGCAACCCGGTTCGCAGCACCATTGCCCATCGACGATGAACTTGAATTCGTGGTGCCCGTGCGGCAGAGGCAACGTGCTTCGCCAATGCCCGTCCGCTTGTCGCCTCAGCGGCGTCGCATCGGGACGCCAATCGTTGAACGTGCCGGCTACGAACACGGCTTGCGCCTCGGGTGCGTGGCAGCAGAGTTCGACTTGTTTTGAACTGGTCGTTTTCATGTTTTTGCTTCCGGTTGTTTTGGCTTTCACATCATCCCACCCATCGCCGGCGCGGCCGGGGCGGACTGCATTGAACCGCCGCTAGTCATTTTCTCCATCATCCACAACAACTTTTCCATCTTTAATTCCAACGCTGAGTTGCCGTTTCCACCCATCACCGGCGCGGCCGGGGCCGGTTGCATCGAACCACTGCTCATCATTTTCTCCATCATGCCCATCATTTTATCCATCTTCATGGCCATCTCTCCGCCGCCCATGCCACCTGCGGGTGGCATCGAACCGCCGCTCATTTTCTTCTCCATCATGGCCATCATTTTATCCATCTTCATGGCCATCTCTCCGCCGCCCATGCCACCTGCGGGTGGCATCGAACCGCCGCTCATTTTCTTCTCCATCATAGCCATCATTTTATCCATCTTCATGGCCATCTCTCCGCCGCCCATGCCGCCCGCGGGTGGCATCGAACCGCCGCTCATCATCATGTCCATCATGCCCATCATCTTATCCATCTTCATCCCCATCTCTCCGCCACCCATGCCGCCCGCGGCCGGCGCGCCTTGGCTGAGTTTCATCGCGCCCATTTGGTCCATGTCGTCCATGTCATCTTTCATCGCGCCCATTGCTGGCTTCTTGCCACCCTTGTCTGGCTTCATGCCGGCCATGCCTGATGACATGCCCGCCCCGCTCTTTTTCAAAGCCGCTTCGAGCCTAGCAACCTTTGCACTCAGTTCCGCAATTTGGCTGGCCATGTCCTGGTCTTCAGCAGGCTGCTTGTCCTTGTGCTGGGCATGCGGGTCGGGATCTTTTGCGTTGTTAGATTTGACTTGGGCGTTGCTCATTAAAGGCGAGATCAGAGCAAAGGACAGCAATGCGCCCCCGATGAACACTGCCAGTCGCGACGTCGCCACGGTTTTGTACTTTTGCATAGCATTCCTTCTTTCTCGGAGTTCGACTCCGGGTAAAAACATGAGCTCACTGTCATTCGGTTGATTCTTTGGCTCGAACGAAACTCGCTCCACGTATGCCCGCAGTCAGTCTGAGCATGGGGCTGAAAATCGAGAGGTTCATGACTAACCCGAACAACAGGAACCTTCCTTGCTTTCTCCGGGTTTTTGCGGGTCAGTTATTTGCATCAACTTACCGCAGCAAGTGGGTGGCTTCTGGTCTGCCGGAATCGTCTTGATCATCCCGCAAGCGCCGCATTTGTAACTGATCTTCGTTTCGATCATGTTCAACTCTCCAAAAAAGCGTTTAAGAACCTACGAAGCCACGGCTGACACAGCCGTGGCAGTTGCCACTAAAGTTTCGCGTGCCTCAGCCGCAGCGCGTTTCCTACGACTGACAGAGAACTCAAGCTCATCGCGGCGCTGGCCCAGATCGGGTTGATCAGAATGCCCAAGAAGGGATACAGCACTCCCGCAGCGACCGGCACGCTGGCCAGGTTGTAGAAGAACGCGAGAAACAGGTTCTGCCGGATGTTGCTCATCGTTGCCCGGCTCAGGCGGCGGGCGCGGGCAATGGCCCGCAGGTCGCCTTTCACCAGCGTGACGCCGGCACTCTCGATCGCCACGTCCGTGCCCGATCCCATCGCGATGCCGACTTGTGCCTGAGCCAACGCCGGAGCGTCGTTGATCCCGTCGCCCGCCATCGCGACGACCCGGCCTTCAGCCTGAAGTTGTTTGATCTTTTCGCTCTTCTGGCCCGGCAGTACCTCGGCGATCACTTCGTCGATGCCCAGCTTCCGCGCCACCGCCTCGGCCGTGCGCTTGCTGTCGCCGGTCAGCATGATGATCCGCAGCCCATCCTCGTGGAGCAGGCGAATGGCTTCCTGGGTCGTGTCCTTAATTCGGTCGGCAACGCCGATCAGACCGGCAAAGCGGCCGTCGATTTCCAAAAGCATCACCGTTTGCCCTTCGCCGCGCAGCGCCTCAATCCGGCCCTGCATACTCTTGAGGTCGGCCGCGTGTTCGCCCATCAGGGCCGCGTTGCCCAAGGCGGCCTTGCGACCGTCCACGGTGCCGGTGACGCCCTTACCTGTGACGGACTGAAAGTCCTGCGCAGTGGGAATGGTCAGATGCTTTTCTTCAGCTCCTTGGATGATGGCAGCCGCCAACGGATGTTCGCTGCCACGCTCCAAGCCGGCCGCGAGCCGTAGAATTTCGTCCGCCGTGAAGCCATCGGCGGGCTCGACGGCAGCGAGACGGGGCTTGCCCTCGGTGAGCGTGCCGGTCTTATCCACCACGAGCGTGTCGGCTCGTTGCAGAATTTCGAGCGCCTCGGCGTTCTTGATGAGGATACCATTCTCAGCCCCGCGCCCGACGCCGACCATAATCGCCATCGGCGTGGCCAGCCCGAGAGCGCATGGGCAGGCAATGATCAGGACGGCCACGGAGTTCACCAGAGCGTGGGCCAGCTTTGGCTCCGTCCCCCAAATACTCCAGACAGCGAAAGTCAGAAGGCTGACAAGAACGACGGCCGGGACGAAGTAGCGAGACGCCTGATCGACGACTCGCTCAATCGGGGCGCGGCTGCGCTGTGCCTCGCCGACCATACGCACGATCTGGGCGAGCAGCGTGTCAGAGCCGACCTTTTCGGCACGGATGAGCAGCCCGCCCGTGCCGTTGACCGTGGCGGCGACGACCTTGCTGCCAAGCTCCTTCTCGGCGGGGATCGGCTCGCCGGAGATCATTGACTCGTCTGCTGTGCTACGGCCCTCCATGACGACACCGTCTGCCGGAACCTTTTCACCAGGCCGAACTCGCAACATGTCACCGACCCGGACCTGATCGAGCGGCGCGTCTTCTTCAGTGCCGTCGGACTTGACGCGCCGAGCGGTCTTCGGGGCCAGGCCGAGCAGACGCTTGATCGCCCCGCTGGTTTGACTACGGGCCTTCAGTTCCAAAACCTGACCAAGCAGAATCAGGACCGTCACGACGACGGCAGTGTCGAAGTACGGCATCACCGCGCCACCAATCGCTCGAAACCCTTCCGGGAATAACCCAGGGGCGACAGTCGCGACCAAGCTATAGAGGTAAGCCGCGCCGACGCCCAGGGCGATCAGCGTGAACATGTTGGGGCTGCGGTGGACGATAGAAGCCCATGCCCGCTCGAAGAACGGCCAACCGCACCAGAAAACGACCGGCGTGGTCAACGCAAGCTGCACCCAGTTCATCGCCAGCATGCTCACCAAGTGGTGCAGCGGCTGGCCGGGTAGCATGTCGCCCATTGCCAGGACGAAAACGGGCAGACTCAGGACAAGTCCAATCCAAAAGCGGCGACTCATGTCCGCCAATTCCAGGTTTGGGCCTTCCGCGACGGTGACCGTACGCGGCTCCAGAGCCATGCCGCACTTCGGGCAGTTGCCCGGCTGGTCGCTCACGACTTCCGGGTGCATCGGGCAGGTGTAAATCGTTTTGCCCGACGCGGACGCGATCGAAGCCGGATTGCGTTCTAACGCCATACCGCATTTCGGACAATTGCTCGGCTGATCCGACTCCACGCCCGAGCACATTGGGCAGAAGTATTTTGCAGAGTCCGCGGGCTTTACCATCACAACGCTATGATCGTGATTGGCATGGCCGTGCAGCGTGTGGCTTGCTGAACCAACGCCTTGACTGCCGGTTGTGACCGTGGCGGGTTGGGATTGCCCGAGGAATTTCTTTCGGCAATGTTCGCTACAAAAATAATACGTCTGCCCGTCTCGTTCCGCGCGCAGCGGAGACGACTCATCCACCGTCATTCCGCAAATCGGGTCTTTCGCCATTTCATTTCTTCTTTCCGACGCATTGCTCGCCATTCGAGGATCCTGTCTCTCCGCGATGTTGGAACTTTGTCGCACCATCTCCGATGGTCTGGATGTCGTGACGCGAGAGACCTCAAGGCTGGGCATCCAACTCGTCGTTCATTTCTTTTTCGATTTGGCATGAATCTTGGCGACGACAAACTTGTCGTCCATCGTCGCACGGGCGGGAATGCCTTCCTTCAGTTCGTCGAGTTTGACCGTCTTGTCGTCTAAGGAGATCTCGGCGTCCTTGGCAACGACGTGAGTGTGCTTCTCTCATCGCTTTTGAATGTCAGGAGATCTTGCCATCGCCCGCCATGACGACAGTCGATGCCTTGTCGTCTGCGGCCAATAGCGGCCGCAACTAATACCACCACTGCCAGAAGCGTTAGGTGTCGAATGCGATTTGAAGGTTTCACCGTTGCCTTGGCCAGCAAGGCATCCGCATCAAGTTGTGTTGCAATGCGTTGCCAGACGTGGGAGGGAGGGGACGGCCGGTAGAGCTGCGACGTCAGATCGGACATTTTGCGGAACCATTCCAACTCAGCGGTGCAGCGGGGGCACGACTCGACATGCGATGTCACGATTGCCGCGCGATCCGGCGGCAATTCGTCGTCGTCGTACGCGGAGAGAAATGGAACGACTTCGTGACACTGCATGTCGACTGCTCCCAGCCCAACTCAAGGAGATGTTGCTTCAAGAGTTGCCGAGCCCGATTCAGGCGCGAGGCCACCGTGCCTTCTAAAAGCTGGGTGATTTCGGCAATTTCGGCGTACGATTTCTCCTCAACTTCTCGAAGCAGGTACAACGACCGCAATTCCGGTTCAAGGCGTGCAAGTGCGTGTTCTAGTAGCTCTTTGTAATCCAGTTGCCGTTCCTGATTTGGTTCATGGTCCACGACATCGCTTACAAGGGAACTCCAACGCCAGCGCCGCTGTCGCCGCAGATGTTGCAACACCTCGTTCATCGTGACGCGATACAGCCATGTTTCAAATCTAGACCGACCATCGAATCGGTGGAGTTCCCGAAACACCCGGAGAAAGACCTCCTGCAAGGCATCAGCGGCCTCATTTCGCCCCACGATCCTGATGATCAGCCGGTAAACTCGCTGCTGACATCGTTCGTAAAGTTGTCGCTGGGCATTCCGACTTCCCTCTCGGCAAGCACTCACGAGATGATTGAGGCATGGCTCAACAGGCGACGTTTCCGTAGGTACCTCGGCCTCCGTCGCTAGTTTAGATGCAGTCAACATGATCCGGCTTCTCGCGAATGAAAAGTTTTTCCAAGATATTTGCTCCCAACGCTCGTCGTCATGGAACACCTACTTTGCAAAAGTGATACCAATGACTCAGCTCAAGGCTTTGAGCTGACCTGGCGATCTGAATGTTCCTCAAAGTGTGCGAAAATGGCATAAAAATGCGGGCCAGCCGTGCCCGATCGCACAGCGTCCGAATAGTACCCAAAAAAGGCAATTTGCGTGAAGAACCTTGCGATTGGTGACATCTAATAGGCGTAAGACACTTTGACCGACAACCGCGTGGGGTCCGTGGCCAATCGTGAGTTGCGGTCGTTTATCTCCTTTGAAAAGGTCCGCCATGCAGATGTCGCAAGTCACTCGTTGGGTTCGATCGACGACCCTAATTCTTTCTGTAATCGCAGTCGGCACCGCCATAACGCTCGCCCAGAATGATTCAGGCCTCGATGCGGGCAGAAAGATTCGGGACGGCGGGGTCGCTCATGGTACAGGGTATGGCAGCAGAGTGTATAATTATTCACGATCCGCTGGCCAGTACATGCAGTCCGCGACAGATGGCTGCCAGGGTCTGTATCAGTACTCTTATACTACTCAGCCCGTTGCCCCCCCCTGTCGCCAAGAGGCAAAGCGAAGACATCGGAAAGAGCGTCGCGGCAGCGACGAAAGAACTCGCCATCGTACGTAAGGAAGCCGAGGCCAACGAGGCAATTCTCACGAAGCTGGATGCGATTGAGAAGCATCTCGCAGTGGCGATGGACCACCACAAGATGATGCATGAAGTGTGTTGCAAGGACCATGTCGAGGGTGAGAAATCCGCCGACTGCTGCAGTGATATGATCACCGAACTGGAAAAAGCTCAAGCAGAGCAGCGGGCGTTGATGCGATTGCTCAATCCGCCCAAGCCGATCTCACCGCCTAAGCCTGCCACCGCCGACAAATAGTCCTGTGAGTTTGGGCAGCCGTGTGCGGCTGGTGGGATGGTAAACAACCTCTGCTGGTTAGCCAACGTCACGGCTGCCCTCTTCGTCGATCAGCCACGTTGAGTCAACGAAATGAGATGCTCTATGAAAAGCAAAGCAAACGACCACGGCTATAAGTCGTGGCTTTGGCTTGCCCCGAAAAATGAGCGGATAGATGTAGGAATGCGGTGTCCGCAACAACTGAGCGTAACATCTGGATCAAATACCGGAGACGACCTCGAGTCATGATGGTTGCTGTCATCTCGAACGACTGTGGAGCAACACGTGCATCCCCGAGGGGGACCCAGATTGCTCAAAAAAGTGATGCGATGACGAACGGCGAACACCGCATCGCGTATTTTACGATGGAGGTCGGGCTGAAGTCGGCGATCCCCACCTAAAGTGGCGGACTCGGCATTCTGGCTGGCGACACCTTGCGGGCCGCGGCAGATTTGAGACTGCCGCTCGTCGCAGCGACGCTCCTGTATCGGCGCGGCTATTTTCATCAACAGCTTGACCAGCAAGGCCATCACAGCGAACAGCCTATGCAATGGCCAATCGACGACTTTCATCAAACCCTACCGATGCGAGTGTCGGTCAAGATTGAAGGACGAACGGTTGTCATCGCGCCTTCGAAGTACGCGGTCACTGGTTGTTCGGGGCATGTCATTCCGGTTTACTTGCTCGATACTGATCTGCCGGAGAATTCGTCGTTGAACGGCGAACTCAATAGTGGATGTGCTCATTACAGTCTCTGCCAAGAGGTCGTGCCCCAACGGCTCCGTCTCCAGCATCACGTTGCAACGGAATTCTTCGAACAGTCTGGTACCCGCGTAGCCCCACGGATTCCCGCTGAGCCGCTGGAAGCGGCCCTTTTACTTCGTATCAGGGAGCTGAGCGCTTGGGAGTTTGCCCGCGATGAAATTGTTGAGCAGGCTGCTTCGCTCCTCGACGACGAAGGGCCGCGTCTGGCAAAAGAGGAAGAGATCGTTCGCCGCCAACTAGCCTAGATCCGGGGAGAAATCCACCAGCCACTAGAAATGCTCAAATCGCTTGGAACGGACGCACTGGCCAGCGTTAAAGAAGAACTGGTGCGGTTGGATGCGGAAGACAAGTGTGTAGAGAATTGCGGCAGTTGGCCGATCGTCAACGTCCGATTGAACGGATCTTCAAATGGTCAGAAAGGTTCCCGAAAAGGACTCGAACCTCAAACCCAGCGGATAGTCAAAGAATCGACAACTTCATTAAGGTTTGCTTGCCGTCCTCGGACGAAAAGCGAAATCAAACCTTCTTGGCGTTGCCTATCGCGTAACTGCTAACTCACGTTAGAGTTAAGGCGATCAAAAGTCGAGGCCAAATCCTACTTTCCGATGCATAATTCGCGGGGAGAACAGGGCACAGAGCTAGAGTACTTGCTCCCGCGCGGCCTGAGGTGTAGTGTTCTAGACGAACAAGCAAGTCCGTCGTAAATACATATTACGAGAAGCTGCTGGCAGGTAAATGGGAAAATCTTCCTGCCACAGTTCAACTTTCAAATGGCTTGCTTCACAACGACCACATAGTATTTCGTACTTTGGTAAAGTCCGTTTCATTTGCCGTTCTGTCTAATCCGCATGGGTTAAAAGTCGCCACAGTTCAGTCCAGCGACGTCCGCCCACTGGAAATACAAGCCCCTTCGTATCGTCACGATTTCAGGATTTCAGGGCTGGTATTCGATCGCCGCGCGTGTATCTTATGGTGATGAGCTACGAGAACAGACTGCCACCGGATCACCCTCCCCTCACGGAACTTCAATCCGTGCTTCGGGCCTACTTTGGTTACTTACCCGATGGGCTGATTTCGACGTCGATGGACGATGACGGCAACGCTCTTGCGACCTGGGAAACTATTGAGAATCGGAACAACATGAACCGATCTGACTTCTCCGCCGACTACGATGATCTGACGCCTGAAGCATTTGCATCCAAGATGCTGCAAGTGCCTGGAATCCCCGACAACGACATCAAGGGATTTATCGAAGATAAGCTATGGCGTTTCGACAGGCCAGAAGAACGACTCCGTTATGCTGCCAATGTCTTGAACGAATACAATCGCCAATTGAAACTCAAGGTCGACAAACGGAATGCGGAGACAGCCATGCGAAACGACAGCATGAATGCGGCTGCGGCAAAGTTTCAATGCGATCTGGAACGTTGGAACGGAGGCTGAGCGACCAGTAGCGGCCGGGCATCGCCGATCGGAAGGGCTCGATGTGTTGGTTTTTTTTGTAGGTGGGCATCAGCTGAGAAACGACGTCCGTCCGCCACATTTGAGGAGTCTTGCTGTCTTAGATTTTGAGAACCGAGATCGACGAGCGAGTCATCGTTGGACACGAAGTAATCGGCATGATGCATGCATATGTTTGGTGAGTAGATTGAGGAGAATGTCGAACCGTGGAAATGGCCTACCAGTCTTCGGGGTTCATCGTAGCTCTTGGGGATAACTCATCCTCAATGTGTTTCATGAAATTGACAACGCTGACGATCTCCGCGATGTCAATTCGTTGGAATTTTAAGATTGGGACATCCCGTTTCAGGTCTTTTGGCCATGTTTGAGGTTGTTGTCAGCAAGCTCGCGCGGGTAGCTTGAGCGCGTGGCGACGATAATGCAGAGAGAATTCATGGACAATACTGTGATCGCGGCGCTGATTACTTCCGGCGGTGTCATCGCGGCCGCCATCATTGGAGTTTTGGTTAGCGGAAAATCCGATGGCGTTAAACCGGCTTCGACTGGACCACACCCCGTGGCACCGCCAACTTCGCATGAGACAAGCCGCATGGAACGGGCACTCCGACAGCATCCCACCGTGGCGGCGAGGCTCGGTCACCAGCGGGATCACGCTGTTGCGGAAGCCGCAATCTTGTTTTTATGTCGCGGCAAGCCGTGTCCTGTCGATGGCTGGCCATCGACGAGGACCTGGCAACAAATAAAGGCAGCCCATTCCGAGTTGACCGCTAACAGCACCTCGAACGAGAAAATTGGATAAGAATAAATGAAGGGTGACTTTATCCCGTTTCGCATGTGTCCCTGGAATCGTCGGCACCTCCGCGATTGGGGGCGCACGATTGGGCAATCAGCAATGGGCTCGGAAGTAACGCCTTCGATATGCTGTTGGGGCTCCTTTGGATGTCGTTCACAACGAGCCTCTCATGGTCGCGATCTCGAGGGAACATGCAATCCGATGTATCTCGGCGATCGTGATGACACTGGTCGTGGTGCTCGGGCAACTGTAGCTAGTTTAACGACGGCGACAGTTATCGAACCAGATGCTTCACTTGTGTTCGCCGTGGTTTTCGGCTCGTTGTGGCAGATTTATTAAATCTTTGGATAACCTCGGTGCAGAACGGAGCCTTAGTTGTGTTGGCAACATCTTAAACATCTTGGTCGCTCTGAAATCTCCGTGAAGCCCCCCGCATCGTATTTCATAACCGTGCATTCTGGGAAGAATTGATCCGGAGCGGGGACGCACGAGCGGATCTTCGAATGCTTGCGCTGGAACGATCCGAATCCGCATCTACCGCTTGAAGTCTTTGGGCTGCGGACCTCTAACATCGTTTCGATTCGTAAGCCGGCGACACCAACCGGTATTCCAAAGGAGTCACCGGGGGCCGAATCTGACAGCTAAGCAGATAAACAATCGTGCGGATGCACGATAACGCCTTGGGCGATGTGCAGTTACTCATCGCCAACTGGTCGATCATCACCATTGCCCCGAGGTCGGCGGCCATGGCGGTTTTGGATAGCGTTGGTGGCGACACGGAGCCTTGGCAGGTAACTCACGGGTGACTGCTGTATACATGTGCTTCTTACGCGATGGGCCATCAGTGCCATCATCCGACCAACCGCTTGTGCAAACTCGCAACAGGGGCACGTTAGCGCCACAAAGCCAGAGTAATCAGGAGAAAAGCTGACTAAAGGTTTGCGCAGTCGCCAAGAATTTGAGCCACCTCAGCTGGGTTCAAGCCTCCGACCCTATTTACAAATGCACCTGCCAAATGGGCAGCAAATCGTGCTGGTACAGGTCTGATGAGATTTCCGTTCATCATTCGCGAAGTGGCGAAACTGAGCATGCAAGCAGCACGCGCTCGCGTAATGGAAACGTAAAGCAGCCTGGCGGCTTCCAGCACCAGTCCAGGATACGGAACGCGCCACTGTCCAGGGAAAATCTCTTCCTCCAGTCCGGGGATGAATACTGCTCGGGCCGACAATCCCTTGGCACCGTGCATCGACATGATCCTAACGCGGGGAGGAAGCACGCCGGCGGTCGGGCGAGGAATGCCGAGCCGGTCCATGATTGCTTCCAAAACGGTGATTTGTTGTTCGTCGCTGTCCGCCCAAAGGAAGTCCCGAAGCTCTTCGATCGTTGTGTCACCGGGGAGGACTGCGCGGAAGGCATGCCAACTGGCGGCTGCGGTAGGATCGAGGTGGCTTTGAATAACTTGTGCGATGTCGTTCGCGAGATGATTGAGCGTGTCTGTCGTATTCCAGCCCGCCACTGTTGCGCAGGTGGTTCTCGCGTGATTTAACGCGTTCAGCAGGCGACCGGCAAACACGCCAGCCGGGAGGGGGTTGTAGAATACATCGCGGTAATTGAGGTTGTTGGCAATGATGGAGTCGCAGATGAGATGACAGGTCGCGACGCCCACCCCGTTTCTGACACCTAACACAGCACGAAGTGCGACATAGTCCTCGCTGTCGCATACGATTCGGACAAGCGCCAGAGTCAGGCGGCCTGCTTCTGAATCCAGAAAAGAATCCTCGCGCGGATTCTCGAACGGCACCTTGGCAGCCGTGAGCGCGTCGCAGATCTCTTTCGAGAGCGCGCGGCCGTTGCTGAGAAGGATTAAAATGTCGCGGGGCATCATGCCTGCGACGAGGAGATCGCGGCAAGATTCAGCAATCGCCGTTGCTTCTTGTCGTGCGCTCGCAAAACGCCAGCGATGCACGCTCCCATTCACCGGTGGGGTCGATGCCACGTAAAGCGAGTGCTGGTTCTTTGGAATACGGCCGGGGGATGGGAAGGCCGCCATCAAGGTGGTCGCTGTTCCAAGAACTGCTGGCGGGCAACGAAAACACGCCGATAGCTGGTGTTGGCCCGTACCCGCATATTTTGTCGGAAACTGCTGTAGACCCGCGGGCTCCGCGAATCGAAACGAATAGACGCTTTGATCGTCGTCGCCCGCGACAAACAGCCGTACACCTGCTGCAATGAAAAAATCGACGAATTGCAAATCGAGCGGATTAAGGTCCTGAAATTCATCAATGATCAGATGGCGGATATTTAGCAACTCCACGGGGTTGATCAGCCCAGCTTGTAGATTGGTCACGCATTGGCGGATGATTTCGCCGGGTAGGACGCATGCGTATGTCTGCGTCCTCGGTCCATGAAAGGCGTTGAACTGAGTTTGCTCGGCGCCAGTAATCGGTGGATTCGGTGGAATGTAGTTCGCGGGATTCCAGCTTCCGGTGCTCCAATAGGCTTCATGGTATCTGCGAATCGCCTCTCTGCGACTCTTCGAATGGCCCCCTTGGCAACCAAACTCGGCATCGAAGAACTCTTCTAGTTCCCAAGGGTCGAGGACCAATGGTTCTACAGGGTACGCGCCAAGCTGCCCGGCGGCGCGCAGGAGACGCAGCCCAAGCGAGTGTAGTGTAGTGACTCGGATGCTCGTTGCGTTCGGGACGCCGGCCGCGGTACAGGCCTGGTGAATCCGCAGTCGAAGATCAGTGGACGCGGCGCGCGTGAAGGAGACGGCGCAGATGGTATCCAGCGGAGCGCCTTGTCCGAGAAGCCAGCAGACGCGCTCTTCAATGGAGGCGGACTTTCCAGAGCCCGGTCCGGCGACCAGCCGAACTTGGTTGGAGTTGTCATGGGCCGCCGCGTGCTGGACGGCTTGCGCCGTCGCGATTTGCGCTGATGTGATCATTCTGAATCAATCTAATATCGAAGTCGTTCCGCCGGAATCGTCAGAATTCCCAGCGTGCCGATGAGCAAGGGCTGAACGAGGTCACGAGTCGGCGTGAGGAAGGATGATATCGCCCGGTAGGTTTGCTTTGCCACCCAGGTGGCCAGAGTCTCAGTGTGGGTGATCGCGTACTTCACTTTACGATCGGCGTGCCAGCCGTCCCCTTAGCATGCTGACGCGTCTATCCGGGATGCCGGAGGTGTTTCAAAAAGAATGCACGGACCATGACTCTCGATTGCGACCCCTCATGTCCGAATTCTCGGTGAAAAGAAACGTTCAGTCGGCTCCGGTCGCCGCCCTCGGACTTTGGCATTCCACAGACCTAAATCGAGGCCGAAAATGCGTCATATAATATGATGCCCATGGTATATCTCAGAACCATCTGTTTTCGCTTCAAAAACAGTTACGAGGACCGTGCTTCGATCGGTTTTCATGAGATTGTTTTTTATGCCAAGCCAGACTGGCTTACTTCTGCCGATTGCGCAAATCGGTGAGCCACAATACCGGTAGGTGGCGACGGAAAACATCCCAGCATCAGTTACGGGCAATTCCCACTGCGCATCAGAATCTGCCCAATTATTGGGAGACTTTCAACCGGAAAACGCCTGTGATCCACGACAGGTCGGATTTATCTTCGGTAAGTCACTCTCAGAGACACTGTCCAAGTGAACAGAAATCTTGTCGATTCTTTGGGTTACCGACGATCACTTTTGATGAGGGAATGCGTTCAATGGACCAGAGCCAATCGAGGGACGGAGTTATTTCAGCGACGAATGCTAGATCGACCATCCCGAGAATTTCAGATCGAGCGGCATACGAGGCAAACATGGTCGAAATTGACAACGTGGTGAAGACCCAGAAATATCACCACATCGTTGCCTGGGCGAAATGGCTCGGATTCACACCGGAATCTGCGCGTAAGATCATCGAAGAAGCCCAACTTGATGACGCACCTGCGGATGCGATTCAGAAGGTCGATGGCCGATGGCTTTGTCTCGGGGACATCAACAACGAATCGAACCGAAACCGTGTTGACAACTTGGCGACCGATTCACGACGTGTTGGAACTTAGTAATTGATGCCGCGCATTGTGACAGTGAACTCGAAAGAAGGTCGTCAGCACGGTGACTTTGGCTGATGTCGGGGCTAGACCGGCCTCACGTTCTCGGCACATGGCCCTTTATCACTGCGGCCTTCCGTAAAGGTGACTTTTGGGCCTTCCTGCAGTTGGTCAAAGCTGACGCCTTGCAGGCCTTCGAGTGAAAAAATAGGTCTTTCGAGCCGTACGTCTTAATGAACCCAAATCCCTTATCGGTCAGTTTTTTGATCGCGCCTTCGGCCATTTGTACGTTTCCAGAAATGATTGCTTGAGGGCATGCGGCGTGACAAACGAATGCCAATGGCCGCTATTCTGCCCATTGCTGGAGTTAAACACAGGGCGAATTTCGAAGACAGAGAATGCGCCGAACCCAGCGCAAATTCCAAATTGAGGCCGGAAAGGCACTTGGTATCAAATCGTGCATTCGCGTGGTCAATTGCTGGCAAAATCGAAGGCGTTTTCAACTCCAGATTCCGAGAATGGTGTTCAGGCTAAGGGATTCGCCAGGGGCGCTGGACCAGCCGGACATTTTCGTCGTCTTCGGGACAGAGCAGCAACATCTCTGCACTTTGTGGTCCATGTATACGTTAATTGCCACGAGTGTTACGGCAACGCACAGACCCGATCGACAATCGCTATCCCCACACCAACCATCAGCTAACGCTATCAAATCAGCTCGCCATCAGCTTTTTGTTGATGGATCGTCCTCGGCCTCGCGTTCCAACTGACTGACGACTTTTGTCGGAGAAGTGCCGGTGGCTTGGCAAAGCCGGAAAAGCATTTGCAATGTGGGTGACTTCAAATCCCGCTCCAACATCGAAATATAGCTGCGGTCGACACCCGCTTTGAATGCCAAGTCTTCCTGCGTCATTCCTGACGCGATTCTCGCATTTTTTAGAATTTCTCCCAGCATACGGCGAGCGTAGTTGACCTTCGCCGCCGAATCCGTAGACTATAGTCCACAAACACCACTGGTCGTGTTGAACGCGGGGGCATTCTCAAGGACAGATATATGGGATTGTTCGGGTTTCTGTTCGGAGACAATCGACGAGAGCGCGCCCAGCGAAATCAGTGGGCTCCTTCCGTTATCGGCAAGAATCTGATCAGTCCGGTCAACACTTACGGGACTTGCTTCTCATGCAATGGGAGCGGTTCGCGTACGCTCACGTGCAATGCCTGTCAGGGAACTGGCAAGCACGCCGCAAAATGCCATCGCTGCCAAGGGACTGGTGTCTTCGAGAGACCAGCGCAGCTCTGCTTTCGTTGCTCCGGAACTGGCCTCATCGATGGAAAGTCTTGCGCAAAATGCCTGGGGTCCGGGCATTTTAAGGCACCACTGACTGAAGCGTGCCGGAGCTGTAACGGAAATGGAAGCCAAGCGAACGATTGTCGTCGTTGTCAGGGTGCTGGGAACTTCACGGTGACATGCAAAAAATGCGACGGTTCAGGCTGGTTCAAATTCAAGAAATGAGATCGCAGGATGGGAAGAAAGACGAAGCACACTGTTGTTTACACGGGATTGTTTGGTGAAAAGCACATCGAGACTCGCTGGAAGCCCGAGACCGGTTGCGGGCCGATAATCGCGGCGATGATTCTCGGATGGCTTTTTCTACGGGGATGCTCGTGAGATCTGAGCATTGCTATGTTAGCTGCTAACTCTGATACCCTGGTGCATCATCGATGCGCAGGATGTTGACGTACTTCGTCGCGCATCCCGAGACGCCGCTAACAAATTACGAGCGGGCAGTGATAGGTTCGCCTTGCGGAACTAAAACGGTCCGCTCGCTACATCAGCAGGGCTGAATCGTAGAGCCAAAATAGTTGACTATTGAGCCCAAAAGACAGTGTTTTCTGCGATTTTGCCGGTCAAGAGGCGAAAGTTGGCATTTGTTGTGCGAGAAACACCAGGATACCTCCGATTTCCTTGCAAATAGTGCATTACAGGCTCCGCCCGACGTTTTCAATCGAAAACGTGGGCATCAGATTCTGAGTGATGCGAAACTGCAAGTTTTCTATTAGGGAAAGTGACACTGCCGGTCCTGATGTCCCGGGAAGATGGGGACGATGTAAACTGAAACTTCGTGGGCCAATTTTTAACGACTCAATCGGTCGCGATGGGCGCGTTTCGAGATCGAAACCAGCAGCGGATGGTTTCAGATGTATTGACCAGAACCCGATTTCTCTGGCAGTAGGTTTCAAAAAGTAGGCTCGTCGCTTGTCTGCGTCGAAATGAGGCTAAAAATGGGACCGCGCCTTTTCGATCGCGCGCCGATCCCGTCGAGTCGCCCTTCGCGGCCGGGATGTCGCTCTGGCCCGTTCCGTCGCTGCCGAGATTGGGGCTGGAAAGCTCCATCATCCCGTCACCTGAACGTCCTGCATTCATTCGTGACGAATCTTCTCGATCGGGTTGCCCAATCGCTTGTACAGATTCCGTGGATTGATGGTACAATCCTTGCGACTTGGCCACTAGCGATGACCGGTAACGACTCGCATCAGGCCGGACATCTGTCCCGCGCGACAGGTGACCGTATTGGATCCCGAAGATACGCAGTCAAGTCGCAGCACTCGTGACAAGAATACGACCGGGAGAAACGATGTTTGACGCAATTCAATTCGTAACCTCGCCGTTTGCGATGATTGCCTTTCTTTCGGCGGCAGGTGTCGCCGCGTATTGGGTCAAACACAACTCTGAAGTACAAAAAATAAACTCGCTTCCCGAGGCGAAGCGATTCGAAATGATCGAGCAGATGGCACGTGACTTTCACATTATCCCGACTGCGAATTTAACGAAGGCCCAACGCGTTGCATTGATACAACAGGCGATGGAAAATCGCTTTCGCACGCACATCGTCGTCTCGGTCGTCGCCTGCGTTCTGCTGATAGCCGCCGCCATCCTCTTCGGACGGACCCTCAAAAATGAAACCAAGCCGCCCAAACCGACAGTGGATGTCATTCTTAGCCCGGACCAATAGATTTTTGATTCCGTGCCTGACAATCCCGTTCTTTGTCTCAGCTTCGGCGAGTGCGATTGGTGACGAAGCCAGAGCCGTTGTCAGGCTTCCCGTGGTGAAGTCAGCCGGTGGTCCATTTCCCATGCGAATGGGCGAGGCGATTGCAGACTTTCAGAAAGTCCATATCCGTCCTCTCGACAAATCTTGGAAACCGATCGATGGTGCCCGGGTTGAGGAAGCGGACTCGCTGTATCAGGTGACCTACTCTCAAAAGAAAGTCGGCCCCAAGTTGGTCGTTGAGTATCGACTTCCCTATTTGGATGTCCTTCAAGCAGAAGGAATCGTCCGGGGAGTAGAGTTTATCGGCAAAGCCCCGTTTAGACTCACCGCCCCCAATTTGGCGATACTCATCAACAACCCGACCAACCATCCAATGATCGTGAGTGAGGTGGCTGCCGAAGTCCGTTCAAGTTCGTTGGATCAAACCCCCATTATCGTATTTCAGGAAGTGGAAACTGCTCGCGAGTTCGTGATTCACAATCTGGGCTGGAAAGAAACCAGAGTCGAGGAACTGGCATTTGGAGTCGCACCGTTATCAGAGTACGACAATGAGGCGATCTTTAAGCAGGGTTTTCGATTTCAACTCACAAAGCCGTTTCCACTCGCGACCGAGAAGGCTATCGACATTGGGAATGAATCAGCGAAAGCGTTCAATGGACAGGAGCGGTTCCTGTGCTTTGGACAGGTCAAATATCGAGTCGATGAGAAAGTCAAAACGATCCGATTCATGGTTCGAGTGAAAACCACTCCCCCAGGGATTGGTGCCTATGCTACCGCGTCGGCCAATTATGACATGGAGTTTAAGGCAGGAAAATCGGGCTATACGCAACGATTGGGCGTTACGCAATTTGTGAAGCCCTTGGAAGCAGACAGATTCGATCTGCGCGTCATCTCTGACAAGTCTGCGAAGTACAGCTTGAAGTTGACGTTCAATGGTGCCGGAGAGTTGATTGGATCACAAGACGTCGAAATCAACATCTTTCGCCCGCGACTTGTCAATTCCATGGCGGTGAATCCGAATTACCATGCTCGCGTCCCACTTTCCGCAACCTTAATGCAGACCATTCCCAGCATCGTCGCCGTTACCATCAATCCACTCAAGAACAACGAGTATCTAGTCTTTGTAGCAGCGAGCGAACGCCAATACGTGTCTTTTTCCAGAGAACAGCAGGAAATGTTGGATGTCACCCTGCAAAAAGCGCTGCTTGAAATCGCCCGCCAGGCGGGTCATGCTAAGTATCAGTTCTACGTCATTGATCGAGATGGAAACCAGTATCCGTACAACAGGGAGTTTGAGTATTCGACAGGTGCAAAACAGTAGTAACCTCAATTGTGAAAACCGTGATCGAAAACGGCCACATCACTCGGCAAGAACATCGATCTCAAAGGGTGTCGACTCGATTTCTCGGTTCGACGGGATCTCCGTAAACACGCGTTGCGACCAAGATCCAGAGAGCGCGAGCTGGCTCCGATGCCTGGATCTTGATTCCGATTTGGTCAGCGGTCAGCCGATCAACTTTACGAGGATCAAGTCTAGCAAGACTAATGATTCCCGCAGTCGTATCTGACTTGGCGGAATGATGATGACATCATCTGAAACAGTCGGCCCACACACCGTCTGCACGTCTTCATCCTATTGGCCGTTTTGCTTGTACCTCAGAAGCGAGCTACAGGGTTGCTGACGCTTGTTCGCAATCAGCGATTGACCCTGCTTCCAACAAAACGGAACCGATCGAGAAGGGACGATGTCCCATTGACTAAGTGAGATCGTCAGCAAGGGCTCGACGTCGCGCCTACCGATCCCAGTCTAAGAACCGGATGAATTTGACGCCTAACGGCAACAGGTCCTTGATGAATGACCGACTGTGGATCTCACGGTCGGCAGGCGGCCAGAACTGCGTGCGGCGCACTGACTACCGTCGCGGAAGCATCTAAATTTTGGGCGTTTTTGCGTCATATTACTTGTATGCCGTGGTATTAGCATTGCGCGATCGACAGTCGAGGGCCGAAGTGGGCTAAAGCCAACGATACTTGTGATCGACCGATTGCCGGTGGATTGCGCACTCCGCTGTCGGCACGACCGAGTCCTCGCTCGTGCCAACTCCTAAGTCAAGGCTCACGAGTTCGATTGACTGCGCGTTCACGTGCGGCCTCTCACGCCATTTGATTTCCGCGATGCATGAATCGCCCCCCCCTTCCTTTTATGTCAGGAGATCTGTTGATGTCACACATTGTCACGATCCAAACTCAAGTCCGCGATCCGGAAGCGATTTCGCACGCTTGCCAGCGATTACAGCTGCCGGCGCCCGAGTTCGCGACCGTCACGTTGTTTACGACCACCTCCACCGGCTGGGCGGTCCAGCTGCCCGCGTGGACTTATCCCGTCGTGTGCGACGTCGAGCAGGGGCAGCTCAACTACGACAACTACGGTGGTCGCTGGGGCGAGCAGCAGTACCTCGATCAATTCTTGCAAGCATACGCTGTCGAAAGAGCGAAATTGGAAGCCCGCAAGCAAGGTTATTCCGCCATCGAGCAATCGCTCGCCGATGGCTCCATCAAAGTCACCGTTCACGTCGGAGCCTAATCATGCCCTCCATCGAAATCATTGT
>JAKFVC010000078.1 GCA_021732415.1 Planctomycetaceae bacterium | reverse complement strand
CACAATCTGTTATGAACTGGTGCCGAGAACATCTCGGTTCCACTCTTTTTAGCAAACGCAAAATCGCTTACGGGCTCAGCGCTACAAAAGTCGCATGAAAATAGTAATTCGAGAGGCATCACCCCAGGGCGAGGCTCCTGCCGAGCCGCTCGGTCATTCGATTCCTGCCAGACTTAGCGGCTCGGCAGGAGCCTCGCCCTCCCGTCAGCCTGGTCCGGCAAGTGCCTGGTTGTAATGCAGGTCACTGAGTCCAGGTACTAAAAGTCGCCAGGCACCATGCCGTCATTCATTGAACAAACCGTCAACAATATGGGCATGTTGATATTATCCGAAATGAACCGAACTGAACCGTCCCCCATGAGAGCATGAACCCCACCCACGTGATATGAGTTCAAGATCGTATTGGTCATATAAGGCTGATCACTTGAGTTGGCCACCGTGGTCTTTGAATTGGGCGCGAACCTCACAACGGTAGAACCCGCAAAGAAGTAGTCGCCAATCGCCGAGGTAATCTGGGAAGCAGGAGCAGGATGACTGACTCCCACCCAGCCTCCACCATAGTTGGCACTGATGGCATTAACACCGACGACTCCCGATTGCTCGGAAGCCATAACCGTATTCGAAGCACCATCGATCAGATCGCGGATCCGAGTGACTTCGCTCGGCCGCAAAACTCCGTTGCCACACACAATTCCATAGTTACCGCCGTTACAAACTCCCGCCCGACCTGCTGGATCGGGAGTCGCTCCTGCAATTCCCACGTAATGTGGCGCCAGCATTCTTCCCGGATTGTCGTATTGCGGACTGGCAGTATTGATGAATGGATCAACGTTACTGGAAGGGCACAAATATCCGGGGACAATCAGGCCTACCAGGATCTGATTGCCATTCGTCGGCGGCTGTGGACCATACCCAGCAAATGAGGAAGACGCGAAATTGAATTTGTTGTAAAGGGGAGCCTGGTCAAGATAGGGTAATACCGGAATCCGCCAGTTCACGCCCCACGCCCACCGTTCCACATAGTTCGAATGCACCGCGGTACGTGCACCAAGGGGAAACGTGCCGAAGGTTTCATGATAATTGTGGAATGCGAGGCCAAACTGCTTCAGATTGTTCTTGCACTGCGACCGTCGAGCCGCCTCGCGCGCCTGCTGCACGGCTGGCAGCAGGAGTGCAATCAGGACCGCGATAATCGCGATGACGACCAGCAGTTCGATCAACGTGAACGCCGCACGACGACGACCCATGTTCTACTCCTCAAATAAGTTGCGTACACAACACAAATAATTGCAAATGATGGAGCACTCAAAACACGCAAAGGATCTCTGATGTGTCTAACGTTACAGATCAATCCACTAAAAGCAAGGGAGTTCTGATCTGTTTATATCTTCATAAGCGCGATCGACCCTCTGCGAAATTCATCCAATTTTGAATTTCCGACAGCGAGCGGCCATCGTCCAGGCACGCGCGAATCTTCGCGCGCTCTTTGAACTCTTTGAACTCTTTGAACTCTTTGAACTCTTTGAACTCTTTGAACTCTTTGAACTCTTTGAACTCTTTGAACTCTTTGAACTCTTTGAACTCTTTGAACTCTTTGAACTCTTTGAACTCTTTGATCCCTTTGAACTCTTTGATCCCTTTGAACTCTTTGATCCCTTTGAACTCTTTGATCCCTTTGCGGCCTCGTGAGCGGCACGGCGCTAGCCGCCGGTTCTTCAATGCGACGTCACGCTAAAGAACTGGTGGCAAGCGCCATTCCGCTCACAATCCGAGCCCACGATTTCAGCCGCACACTCGATGCAACCTTTAAAATCTTTGATTCACTCGACACGGAGCTCTTCAGGTCCGAACTCCGTATCTTCCTTTCTTGAAATATGTTAGGTGCATTTCGAACAGCTTCGAGTCCTAAACGGTGCACGCTTAACCTCGCCGAAATCTTTGAAATGTTTGGACCACATTGAGATGACGAACAGCCCGTAGGATGGCCGCCCCGGCCGTCGCCCTCACGGACAGATTGCCGCAAAACAGACTAGTTGTCTATTCTCGTTATCCTGTGTCGCCTGGGATGACTGGACTTCAGACCGCCAACCAAAGAATGCGACGGCCGGGGCGGCCATCCTACGGTTTTCTTTCGCGCCTACCTTGAATTCTTTGCGTTCTTTGACCATGCGTACACAACAACCTTCTGGGCCCCACCACCATTTCAAATCGCACCCAATAACAAAGGACTACGGTCCAAGGACAAAGGACTAAACTCACTATTTTCCCACCTCATCCACGCCCCCTTAAACTCCGAAACCAATCGAAATCCAGCGTTTTCGCATCCGGCGAATATTCGAATATCGCGCAAGTCCATGATCTCTCACTAGTTCAAGAGCAATTCTAATCTCGTGAGTCGCTTCGAACCGGGCGTGCATTTCCCACCCGACTCGGAGAGTCGGGCTACAGAAAGAAGCCCCGAGTCCGTACCATTTTTAGAAACTCAACCGGGTTCCGTTGTGAACTCGCCCGATCAGCGGAGCAGATCCCATGCAGCAACACGTTTATCGCGCCGGTATTATTGGCCTCGGGTTCGTGGGGGCAGGCGATCAGGTTTCAGGAGACCGGCTCGGACAGCAGGTGACGGCCCTCGACGGTCACCATTTCCAGGCACTCGCCAGCCATCCCCGTGTCCAGTTGGTTGCAGGCAGTAGCCGGGATGCGGGGCGGCGGGACCGATTTCAACAGCGAGCTGGCGTGCCCACCTTTGACGACTGGCAGCAGATGATCGCGTCCCGGAAATTGGACATCGTCAGCGTCGCCTCCTTCGCCCCAACGCACGCCGAGTTGGTCACCGCCTGTGCCCGCAGTGGCGTCCGCGCCATCTTTTGCGAGAAACCCATGGCGACTCGCCTGTCAGATGCCGAGCAGATGATCGAGGCCTGCCAGCAAGCGGGCAGTCTGCTGGTCATCAATCACAATCGCCGGTTTCATCCTCACTATCGCGAATTGACCCGGCGCATCGCAGCCGGCGAGTTGGGCCAATTGACAGGTGGCTGGCTGACGTGGGGTGCCGGACGTCTCGCGAATATCGGAACTCACTTCATCGACGCGGCACTGATGTTGACAGGGAGTACCGTGCAGAGTGTCTCGGCCACGTTGGACCCGGCGGGTCGACCCGACTGTCGCGGACCAGAATTTCGCGACCCTGGGGGCTGGGCACAGCTGCGGCTCGAAAACGGAATGATCGTCCACATCCATGCCCCGGATTACTCCAACTCACCGGCTGAGGTCCTGCTGCACGGAACGTTGGGCCGTGCGAGCATCGCGGGGGGATTGGCAACGATCGAACGGTGGGGGACGGCCACGGAAGTTCTGTCGCCGATATCCTCTGAAGGGGGCACATCCATGGATCAAGCAGTCCGCGAGATCGTCGCTTGGCTGGATGACGGAACTCCGCTGAGTTGTTCAGCGGAAGCGTCTCGACACACCCTGGAAGCCATCGTGGCCTGCCATGCCTCGCACGCGCGACGAGGCGCCTGGATCGACTTGCCGCTGTCGGGCACCGATCGTGAGATTGAAGTCCACGCCGGCTAGAACGTGAGACGTTCGCGGACGTAGCCCGACTCTCCGAGTCGGGTGGCCTTCGAAAAAAATACTCCCGACTCCGAGAGTCGGGCTACGACACCGTCTGCCGTTGCCCCGTATCTGCCGCCCGGTAACTGGCGAAGACCGTCTTCAACACTTGAAGGCTCTCTTGCGCGGTAATCGGCGGCTCTTCGAGACCGGCACAGGCTCGAACGGCCGCACGCACGAACGGAGTATATCCCCCTTGTCCTGGCGGAGGCTCGAAGCGTTCCACCTTCCCCGTCTGTCCCGCTTTTGTGGAATAGTATTCGAGCGGTCCGTTTTCGCCTCCCGCCAGTTCCAACCAGCCGTATTCGCCCCAGATCTTAATGTGAGTGTGATACCCCTTGTCGAGGTAGTAACCCGAAGTCAGCGTCCCCAGCGACCCATTATCGAACCGCATCACCACCGCGGCCGAGTCCTCCACATCAATCGGTTGGCCACCTACCACAGCGGTCAGGGCCGAGACCTCTTTCACCTTCAGCCCGGTGATGTAACCCGCCAGATCCAGCCAGTGCAGGCCCAACCAGATGAGATGCCCACCCCCGCCGCGAGCCTTACTCGCAAACCAGGTCTTCTGGTATTCGGCCCGCTTCAGACGCGTCTGATCGGCGACGATGTGCATCTCGACACCGTAGACTTTCCCCAACAGTCCGGCACTCATGACACGGCGAGCCTCACGTACTGGCGGATTGATGCGATTCGCCAATGCCAGCATCAGATTCAAATGCTTGCCATCCGCCTTTTGAACCAAGGGCACGAAATCCTCAACGCGCACGCAACCCGGCTTCTCCGCGAAGACATGACTGCCCGCATCCAGGGCCGCATCGATCTCGGGCGGGGCCAGGGCCGCTTCCAGGCTGACCACCGTCATGACCGGCTTGGCCTCACGCAGCATCTGCCGCGAATCTCGAAAGGTTGTCTTAAGCTTCTCGCCCAGGACTTTGGTCGCCTGGGGAATCGTCGCGCCGCTGGGATCAGCCAGAAATACGGCTTCCACTTCGTCGGTACGAGCCAACGCCTCAAAATAGGCTCCCAAATGAGCCCCCTCGGAATTGGTGATGAGTCCAACCGGAATACGCTTCATGAGAGACCCTCTTAACGGAGCGGAACGTCACTACTGAATTTCGCGGATCCGAAACTTCCGAAACTCCATCGCGGCCCCTTCCGCCTGCAATCCCACATGGCCTTCCGGCGGCTGCAGACCGGTCCCTTCCCAAGCCTGCTGTCCATTGCACCAGAAGGTCACCTTATCGCCCACGACCAGGACGCGCCATTCATTCCACTCACCAGCCGGCTTCTGGAGTTTCGGAACGGCCATCGCACCGGTGACCTTTCCACCGATGAATGCGCCTTCCGCCCCTTTGGCAAGATTGATCTGGTTCGTTCCAACCTTCTCACCGCTGCGAATAAAGAAGCCGCTGTTGTAGTTCGCCTGAGGTGCCCGCCATTCGAACTTCATCTCGAAATTACGATAAGACTTCGCGCTCGCCAGATGCGGCGCGCCTCCACCCGACAGCTTGATCACGCCATCAGCCACTTTCCAATTCGCGGGCGGCGATTCCTTCGCATCAAAACGCCAACCGGCGAAATCGACTCCGTTAAACATCGACACGAATCCCGCATCTTTTTCTTCCTTCGTGACTTCGTTTCCGGCTTTGGGATCCTGAGCACTGACCACCGCAAGCAACCCCAACCACAGCATTCCATTCGCCACAACTGTGAGCGATCGTCGAACAAATCGAACTGACATTCTGAGCACTCCTGGGTTGGTGATGACTCGATAAGACCGTGACTACCGCCCGATTGTCCGAACTATTTCGTATTCTCGCGCAAGACTTCAATCAGCCCGTCCCGTTCGGCTTGTTGCAAAGCGGCATAGTCCCGCTCGTTCTGATCGGCATAATCGACCGCAAACTTGCCTAGCGCAGTCGCGAAATTATCGCCGCGGCCGAGATAACCACTGATCTTGGCCGCATCTCCCGATTTCGCATGGGCGCGGGCCAACGTCCAGGCACAGAGTTCACCATACCTAGACATTTGCACGGGAGACACTTCATCCAATGGAACGGTGAACTTCATATCTCGCAACTGCCGGACGTAGAAATCAAAACCCCGACTTCCACGCACCCAGCCCAGGAAGATATCGCTGGCGGACTGCATTAACCGTTGGCCATGGACGACACGCTCACCTTGATTGTCATACGAACTCGCCCCGGCGTAGGGCGCTAACACCGACTGGCGAGCCTCTTTGAATTGCAGGAGCAGGGGATGATTGTCCTCGGAAAAAAAGAGCCCGATCAGCGCTCGCGTGCCGACACTCCCGATCCCGACAACCTTGACTGCAAAATCTTCCAGTCGATAACGATCAAACAGTACGCGACGCTCTTCCGGAAGTGATTGACGATAGTCCGCCAGGCCCTCGACAATCCGCTCATACGCCCCCTCTTCATCCACGTGATAAAGAATCGGCGGTTCGTCCACTAACCGATGAGTCCCGCCCACGGGCTCCGTGATCTTGGGAAACAGATATTCGCCAATGCGCGAACGAGCCTTATCACCGATGGCCTGGCGCCTGGCTCGGGCCTCTTCGTCAGGGGCCTGGTCAATCAGAATTTGATGATCGAGACGAAAGTACCAGACGTCCAACGGACTCATCTCGCTGAATTCCCGCAGATGCTCCTGGTACGAATTCGCACAGGCCACTGCGGCATCCAAAGCTTTTTGTTCAGAATGCCCGACATCTCGCGAAGCAATCACCAGACTGGCCACCAGGCGTTTCACATCCCACTCCCAGGGAGCGGGAAGGGTCTCGTCGAAATCATTCAGATCGAAAACCAGATGGCGTTCCGGTGTGGCAAACAACCCGAAATTCAGCAGATGGCAATCACCACACGCCTGGACGCGAATCCCAGTCGACGGCGTCGTCGACAAGTCATAGGCCATCAGCGCCGCAGAACCGCGATAGAAGGTAAACGGACTCTGCAGCATTCTTCCGTAGCGAATCGGAATGAGTTCCGGAAGTCGTCCCAGATTTGATTCGGTGAGCAAATCCAGACATCCGCGACGCCCGGCATCAGCCTTCCAACCTGCATGAGACGCCCGCGGCACAGTGGCCCTGAGCGACTTGCCGTGCTCCATGCGTTCGGAGGCCGATACAGGAGCGGAATCGTTGGTGTCAGTCATAGGATGATTTCAAATCTCGCTGTCGGATGGACACTCGTGCCCGTCTCTGTTATGAATTTCAATAGACTTGGGAGCAATGTTCACTAAGTAACATCGCAACATTTTTGCGCAGGCGAGCCGGGTGCATGGCGGAACATTAACTTCGCCTACTTACTCCCAATGCAATACAAACTGCGATCCGTTCGTAAGAACAACTGACCGTTACTGATTGCCGGCGAGGCGTTCGTGCGACTGTCGTCATCAGCAATCACGTTGTGGGCCAGCAACTCAAACTGAGGCTTCGCCGCGACGACGAACGTGCCGTTGTGCTGTGACACAAAATACAGCTTGCCGTCGCCCAGTACCGCGGACGACCAGATCGTCCCGGGTCGCGGTTCCAACCGCTGTTGGTAGACGGTCTCTCCCGTCGCTGCGTTCTGGCAGCAGATGAAGCCGCCACTGTCGCTGGCCCAATAGAGGTGTCCTTCATGATAGACTGGGGAGCACACGTTTGATCCCAGCGACTTTTTCCAGACCGTATTGGTCTCCGTCACGTCACCACTGCCGCCCAACTTGACCGCCAGCGAAGTATGGCCGCCACCGATCGCATAGACGATGTCATCGTGAGCCACAACACTCGGACAGACATAACGGTGCACACCATCGGCATTCCACAGCGGCATGCCGTCGTCCGGATTGAAACCCAACAGCCGTGATTCCGTACTGACAACGACTTCCGGTCGCTGTTTTCCGTTCACTAACAGCGGCGTGTTCCAGGAAGAATTGATTCCCTTCGCACGCCAGACTTCCTTACCGGTCTGTTTATCCAGACCCACCAGCGATCCACTTTCGATGCTCGCATTGATGATGAGCAGCTTCCCATGCGACACGGGCGATGTTCCCGACCCCCAGCCATTCGTGCCGTCACCGACGCTCACCTGCCACTGTTCGTTCCCCTCGAGATCAAAGCAGAACACTCCCGACTTGCCGAAGAACACATACAGGCGATCGCCGTCGACCAGCGGCGTGCTGGCCGAGTAACCGTGGTAGGCTCCCTCACCCTGATACCCATGCTCGGGCAGTTTCGGCAGGAATTCCTTGGTCCACAGCGTCTCTCCCAACTTACGATCGAGACACAACAGATGCCGTTTGAGATCCTTCTGCTCGCCCTTGTTGGCCTCCAGGCCATAACCGGTATAGCACGTCAGATAGACCCGATCGCCAGCCACCACAGGGCACGAAGCTCCCGGACCCAGCAGATCACCTTTCCAGACGATGTTCTCGGTCGCAGACCACTTCGTCGGCAACGACTTTTCATCACTCGTCCCCAGTCCCCCGGGGCCGCGAAACTGCGTCCAATCCGCACCAGATGCAGAGCAAGTGCCGAAACCCAGTACTACAAGAAACATGAACACCGAGCGAAGTGTCATTGTCTGATCCTTATTGAAGGGGCTTGCGATTGTCGAGATGCGAAGAACTGCAGATAGTCTCACGCAAAGGCGCCAAGCCGCAAAGAACAAACGAACGGATCTGCAACTTTGCGGCTTGGCGCCTTTGCGTGAGATTTTTTCTCGGTAATTCAATCCATGCTGTTCCTCTGAATGCGATTTGTCAATACGCGCAGAAATATCGATGCGATGCCAGCTCCGACATTCAACGGCAAAAGTGCCCAGTTTTCGACGCAGTGCAATCGAGTTGGGAGTGCAGACCGCCCCTGACCGAGATATAATCCAGCGTTGATATGTGAAGTGATTGCGAGAGGTGTCCCGCGCGGATGTAAGGATTGATCGGCGATGCGTCTGACGACAGCCTGTGTGTTGATTTTCGCAGCACTGGTGGGTGTTCTGCCTGCCGAGGAAGAAGTCCTCGCCACGGAGGACCGCAGCCACTGGTCTTTCCAGCCCCGGTCGATGCCGGTCGTCCCACGCTTCAATCAGGATGCGCATCGCAATTGGATCCGCAATCCTATCGACGCGTTTGTCTTGGGAAAACTGCGAGAGAAGGGGCTCTCACCAACGGTTGAGGCAGATCGACGAACCCTCATTCGCCGAGTTTGTTTTGATCTCACCGGTCTGCCTCCCACGCCCGAAGACATCGACCAGTTCGTCAACGATCCGAGTCCTGATGCCTACGAACGTCTGATCGACCGCCTGTTAGCAAGTCCGCATTATGGCGAACGCGCCGGCCAGCAGTGGCTCGACATTGTCCGCTTTGCTGAGACTGAAGGCTTTGAATACGACCGCCATCTGCCCCACGCCTGGCGCTATCGTGACTATGTCATTCGTGCCTTTCAGCACGACAAACCGTACGACCAGTTCCTCCGCGAACAACTCGCCGGAGACGAGATTTCACCGGTCTCCGAGGAAGGCCAAATCGCCGCCGGCTTTCTCCGCTGGGGACCGATCCGCCGCAATGCCGGCAATGCGGATGTCGCCTTTAGTCGCAACGAAGTCCTCACCGAGATGACCGACACCGTCGGCGTCGCACTGCTGGGGATGACGATGGGCTGTGCCCGCTGTCACGACCACAAGTTTGATCCCATCCTGCAGAAGGACTACTACCACCTGCAGGCGTTCTTAGCGAGCACCTTCGAAACCGATATCCCACTCGCCGATGCTGCAACGCAAGCCGCCTGGAAAGTGGAATTCGACAAGGTCAATGACGAGATTAAGAAACTCGACTCGGCTCTCGACAAATCGACGGGCGATTCGCGGGTCGACCTGCTCAAGCAAATTAAAGCCGCTGAAAAACGACTTCCGCCGCCGTTGCCGACGATCTCCACGGTACGCAATAACGATACACAGCGGACGGTCATCCACGTGCTGAAGCGGGGTGATGACAAGAAGCCCGGAGACCAAGTCGGTCCGCGAGCCCCCAGCGTGTTCCTCACGAAGAGCGTCCCAGAGATGCCCGCGACGGTGACCAATCCGCGGACGTCGCTCGCTAATTGGATCGTCGATCAGCAGAACCCGATTACCTCACGCGTCATCGTCAATCGCATCTGGCTGCAGCATTTTGGCCGCGGGATCGTCAATACGCCGAATGATTTTGGAGTGAACGGCGATTTTCCCAGTCATCCAGAACTGCTCGACTATTTGGCCAACGAACTCGTCGCCAGCGGTTGGAGTTTAAAATCTCTCCATCGCCTGATCCTGACGAGCAGCGTCTACCGCCAGGCGTCAACGTCAGCAACCAGCATTCAGAACTTGAAGCAGGACCCCGACAACCGCTTCCTCTGGAAGTTCTCCCGACAACGCTTACCCGCGGAAACCATTCGCGATGCCATGCTCGCGGTTTCTGGAAAACTCAACCGCACGTCTGGCGGCCCCAGCGTGATCGTTCCGGTCGATGCCGAACTGGTCGATCTCCTCTATAAACCTTCGCAATGGATGGTGACCGACGATCTGGCCGAGCACCAGCGACGTTCCATCTATCTTATTAAGAAACGCAATCTTCGCCTGCCATTTATGGAGGTCTTCGACCAGCCCGCTCTGCAATCCAGTTGCCCCAAGCGAGAATCCAGTACGCACGCCCCCCAAGCCTTGGAGCTCTTGAACGGAGCTTTTTCGAACGAACTGGCGCTTGCGTTGGCAAAGCGGCTGGAGCGAGACGCCGGTACGGATCGACGCCCACAGGTCGATCGCGCTTTTCAACTTGTGTGTGGTCGTTTGCCCACTGATACAGAGCGCGGATTGTCATTACGTTTTCTCGAAGCGAGATCACTCAATGAGTTCGCCCTGGCAATGTTTAATTTGAACGACTTCGTTTATGTCAAGTAATTCGAGAAACATGCACTACCAGCCCTATCGACCGACGACGCGCCGTCAGATGCTCCAGGAATCTTTCTGTGGCTTCGGCAGTCTCGCGTTGGCTTCAATGCTCGCGAACGAGGGTCGACAGGCATACGCCGCGAACCCCCTCGCTCCTAAGCCGCCACACATCAAGACGGCCAAGGCCAAATCGGTCATCTTCCTGTTTATGGCCGGTGGCCCCAGCCACCTCGAAACCTTTGATCCGAAACCGCTGCTCACCAAGTTGGATGGCCAGCCACGGCCCGCTGAGTTTGGCAAAGCCGACTATCAGTTTATTAAGCCCGACGCCCGACTCCTCGCCAGCAAACGCACCTTTCAGAAGTATGGCCAAAGCGGGATCGAAGTCTCGGACATTTTTCCGCACACCGCAGGTTGTGTCGACGATCTCGCGATCATTCGTTCGTGCTATTGCGACAAGGTCGTCCATTCCGCAGCGCAGTATGAACTGCTCAGTGGCCGCACCGTGCCCGGATTTCCGAGCATGGGTTCGTGGATGGTTTACGGCCTCGGATCCGAGAGCGATTCGCTGCCCGCCTATGTCGTGATGCCCGATCCGAACGGGGCTCTCGAAGGGGGGCAGCCGATGTACGGCAACGGCTTCTTGCCCGCCCTCTATCAACCGACCATGTTCCGGCCGGGTGCCACTCCGGTCCGTAATCTCAATTTGCCACCCGGCATTTCGCTGTCCGAGCGACGTCAAACTGTTGAACTCATTCGTGAACTCAATCTGGCCGGAAACGTCGATCAGGACGACGAACTCTCCGCCCGCATTAATTCCTACGAACTCGCCTTTAAGATGCAGACTCAAGCCCCCGATGTCTTTAACCTGGCGGGGGAAACCAAGGAAACTCTCGATCTCTACGGAGTCGGCACCGAACCCACCGACGACTATGGACGCCGCTGTCTGATGGCCCGGCGTCTGGTGGAAAACGGCGTGCGGTTCTCGGTCGTCGTTTCGGGGGGAGGAGCCGCCAATCTGCAGTGGGATGCTCACGGCAACATCGAAGAAAATCACAATCGGATGGCGGCCAAGGTCGATCGCCCGATTGCTGGGTTGCTGCAAGACCTCAAACGCCGCGGACTGCTGGATTCGACGCTGGTCGTGTGGGGTGGAGAATTCGGCCGCTCGCCGGAAGCCCAGGATGGCAAAGGCCGCGATCATCACGCACTGGGCTTCACCATGTGGATGGCAGGGGGCGGTGTGCAAGGAGGCCAGACGATCGGCGCGACGGACGACATCGGGCTGAAAGCGATCGACTCACCGTATCACTTCCGTGACATCCACACGACGATTTTGCAACTGATGGGATTGGAGCAGGATGAACTCAGCTATCTGCACCAGGGACGCAAAGAGCGGCTGACGGAAATTCACGGTAAGGTGATTGAAGAGATCCTATAAACGACTAACCAGGCGAGCCCGGCGGCGTAAACCAAATGGTACTCGCTTTAGCCATTAGACAAATCAGCCGTGAGGCGTTAGCCCACGGTTCGGGCAACAATCGACTCGAATTTCCAGCGGAAACCGGACGCTAACGCGTGCCGGCTGATTGAGTCAAACACAGAATTGACACGGAATTCCTTCAAAGCGAGTGCATTTGGCTTACGCCACCCAGCTCGCCTAGTTCAAATTCTGTGAGACGATTTCGGTAGAAAGCAACGCATCGATGAAGCTTCCAGGACTCCTGATAGCGATTCTGCTCTGCGTCAACGTCGCCAGCGCCGACGACCAGATCGACTACGCCAAACAGATCAAGCCGATCCTCCAGGCGCGATGCTACGCCTGCCATGGCGTCCTCAAACAGGCTGCCGGATTGCGACTCGACACAGCCGCTCTGGCCATCAAAGGCGGCGACAGCGGCGAGGCCATCAAGCCGGGCAACAGCACCGACAGCCCGCTGCTCGACCGGATCTCCGCCAAAGAAGAATCCGAGCGGATGCCGCCCGAAGGAGAACCTCTCAAGCCCGAGGAAATCGCCACCTTCAAGGCGTGGATTGCGCAAGGGGCCAAGGCTCCTCAGGACGAGAAGCCCGAACGAGACCCTCGCGATCATTGGTCATTCAAGACGCCGGTGCGCCCCGCAGTTCCCGCGGTCCCAAACTCGGCCTGGGTGAAGAATCCCATCGATGCCTTCATCGCTGCCGAGCACCACAAGCGGGGCCTGAAACCACAGCCCGCGGCCAGCAAACATGTCTGGCTGCGGCGCGTCTCTCTCGATCTCGTTGGCCTGCCTCCTACGCGCGAACAACTTGATGCCTTTATCGCGGATGAATCCCCGGGCGCTTACGACACCGTCGTCACACGGTTGCTCGACAGCCCGCAATATGGCGAACGTTGGGGCCGGCATTGGATGGATATCTGGCGGTACAGCGACTGGTGGGGGCTGGGTGCCGAGGTCCGCAACTCGCAAAAGCACATCTGGCATTGGCGCGACTGGATCATCGAGTCGCTCAATACCGATAAAGGCTACGATCAGATGTTGCGCGAGATGCTCGCGGCAGATGAACTTTACCCCAACGATCTCGACCGCTTGCGGGCCTCCGGATTCCTCGCGCGGCAGTACTTCCGGTTCAACCGCACGACGTGGCTGGATGAAACCGTCGAGCACACCGCCAAGGCGATGCTCGGGCTCACATTTAATTGTGCGAAGTGCCACGATCACAAGTACGATCCGTTCTCGCATGTCGAATATCACCGCATGCGAGCCTTCTTCGAACCCTATCAAGTCCGCACCGACGCCGTCCCCGGTGAAATCGACTTCGAGAAGGATGGCATCCCACGGGCCTTCGATTGCAACCTCGACGCCCAGACTTTCCTGCTGATCCGAGGTGATGATCGCAACCCCGACAAGAACCGCGTCATCGAACCCATCGTCCCGGCATTCCTGTCGCTGGGTGAGACCAAGATCGAACCGGTCGCGTTGCCAGTTGAGGCATATCAACCCGGCCTGCGATCATTCATTGCCGAGGCCCACCTGAAGGCGGCCCAGGGCCGTATTGAAACGGCTCGTACGGCTCTCGCCGAGGCTCAGAAAAAACTTGTTGAAGCCGAACAAGCCGCGAAGATCGCCGCCATCAAGGCTGAAGAACCGAAACCAGTGGCCGAAGCCAAACCACTCGTCCGAGATGATTTCTCTGCGGCAAAACCCGACCTCTGGGAAATGCGCGAGGGGATGTGGAGTTACGCCAACGGCAAACTGCTCCAGTCCCATCCCGGGCCCACTCGGTCCGCGCTGCGGCTCAAGCAGATGCCACCCGCCGACTTTGAAGCCAAATTGAAATACATCCCGACCGGCGGCGAAACCTGGAAGTCGGTCGGCATCAATTTTGATGTCATTGAACAGAACGAATTGCTGGCCTATCTGAGCTCATACGCCGGTGGCCCCAAGTCGCAAGTCGCTTATAAGCAGGCGGGGAACTATGTCTATCCTCCCGGTGCACTTCAAAACCGCCCCGTTGATCTCGACAAACCCCACGAACTCATCGTACGCGTTCGCGGCCCACTGCTGAATGTGGTGGTCAACGGTACCCATTCCATCGCCTATCGACTCCCCGTGCCTCGTCAGGCCGGCCATCTGGAGTTAATTACGTACGACGCAAAGGCAGAATTCCTGGCCTTTGAACTCAGTCCACTGCAGCCCTCGGTGATGCTCGTCGATGTCGATCCGGCCACGTCCAAACCGGCTGGAGTTCCGCTGCCGATTGATCAGGCGAAGCAGGCTGTCGTCGTGGCGCAATTTGCACTCGCAAGCGCGGAATCACAACCCGCATCGATCCAGGCCCGAGCCGCCGCCGATCGTGCGCGTCATCAACAACCAGCGCCAGAAACACTGGCATCCCTAATTGCCACCGCGGTTCGCGCTGAACGTGTCAGCGCGGCGGCTAAAAACGATGAAGACGTCGCTGCCGCCGAACTGGAGCTATTAAAAACGGCCACCGACAAACGTGCTGACGTGGAAAAGAAAGTCGCCGCAGCGAAGACCGCGCAAGAGGCGGCACGCAAGGCCATTGACGCTCCCGGTGAAACCTACACCTCATTAGTCGGGTCCCTAAAGACCTTAGAATCCAACCTGGAAACCGAAGACTCCCGCAGGAAGCCGTTCCCTCCAACCAGCACAGGACGACGATCCGCATTGGCCAAGTGGATCACTGATCCGCGGCATCCGCTCCCCGCTCGGGTAGCCGTCAATCACCTCTGGTCACGGCATTTCGGCCGGGCCCTGGTCCCCACCGTCTTCGATTTCGGTCGCAAAGGCACGCTTCCGACACATCCCGAGTTAGTGGACTGGCTGGCAGTCGAATTCATTGAACACGGCTGGAGTATGAAACACATCCACCGCCTCATCGTGACGTCGAACACGTACCGCATGTCGTCATCGAGTGCGGGCGTCACCCCAGAAATGCTGGCCGCCGATCCCGACAACCATTTCCTGTGGCGCACAAATCCCATCCGCATGGAGGCCCAACTCGTTCGTGACAGCCTGTTGCATCTGGCGGGTGAACTCGACCTGACTCGCGGAGGACCGCCCCTCTCGGTCAATGATGAGACCTCACGGCGTCGGAGTCTCTATTTCATTCACTCCCACAACGAACATCACAAGTTCCTGGAGATGTTCGACGATGCCAACGTGCTGGAATGCTATCGCCGTTCTGAAAGCATCGTGCCGCAGCAAGCACTCGCGCTGGAGAACAGCCCGCTCGCGACGGCGATGGCGGAGAAGATCACTCAACGCATCACGGCCGGTGGGACCACTCTCGCCGACCGCGATTTCATTCGCGCGGCATTCCTGACGGTGCTGTGCGTAGAACCGACAGACGCAGAACAAGCGACGGTCGTCGAGGCCCTGGGGCGATTAACCGCGATCGCCAAGACTAAGAATCGTCCCAATCCTGAGTTACAGGCTCGCACAACTTTGATTCAAGCATTAATTAACCATAATGACTTCGTCACGGTACGATAAACCGTAGCCCGACTCTCTGAGTCGGGACTTTTCGTAAAATACAACCCGACTCAGAGAGTCGGGCTACGGCAGAGGAGTTCCCCCCATGAATTCAATTCCTTACTCATCGAATTCTTGCGGCATGCATCGTCGTTCCTTCCTCGCCGATGTCGGCATGGGATTCACTGGACTTGCTTTAGGAGCCATGCTCGCCCAAGACGGAGTTCTCCGCGCCGAATCCGAATCCACCTGGCAGCCACCGGACGGCAAGCCGCATTTTACACCGCGGGCGAAGAACGTCATCTGGTTGTTTATGAACGGCGGCGTCTCGCAGGCAGAGTCGTTCGACCCGAAGCCGGAGCTAACAAAGTATGCCGGCAAATCGATCCTCGAAACGCCTTATAAAGATGCTCAGAACCCGGAGAAGCTGAAGCTCGCTCGCGTCACCGTCATTAACGACGCTAACGGCCAGCAACGTAATAAGCTCTACCCGCTACAAGTCGGCTTTAAGAAGTACGGCCAGGCCGGCATCGAGCTCAGTGACTGGGTCCCGCATGTCGGCAGTTGCATCGATGATATCGCCGTCGTCCGTTCGATGTTTACGACCGACGACAATCACGGAGCTCAAACGCAGTTCCATTCCGGCCGGCACATGCTCGACGGGGAATTCCCGACCCTCGGGGCGTGGGTCCATTACGGCTTGGGTTCGCTCAACGATAACCTGCCGCAGTTCATTTCGATGGGCAATCGCGAGTATTGGAATAAGAAGGACGGCCACTATCTCGGCCCGGCTCACGACGCGATTCCGATTCGCGTCGACCCTAAGAATCCGCTCGACTTCGGCAAGCCGGCTAAAGATCTCAGTGCCGACGAACAGCAAATCGGCTTCGATCTCGTAGGCCGTTTGAATCAACTCAAGGCAGTAGAATATCCCAATGATCCCGCATTGAATGCACGCATTAAGGCTTACGAGCTGGCCTATCGCATGCAAGCGTCAGTGCCAGAAACTCTCGACCTCAACACTGAGACCAAGGCCACCCAGGAACTCTACGGTTTAGACGATCCCGCGACGAAGGACTTTGGAATGCAGATGCTGGCCGCACGGCGGTTTGTGGAGCGTGGTGTCCGCTTCATTCAGGTCCAGCATGGAGCAGGGGGGGCCGGAGCCTGGGATGCTCACGGCGGACTGAAGGCCAATCACGAACGCAACTTTAAGGCCGTCGATAAGCCGATCGCCGGCCTCTTAAAGGATCTGAAGCAACGTGGATTGCTCGATTCCACGATTGTGTTGTTCGCCAGCGAATTCGGCCGCACACCGGGCTCACAGGGCGCGGACGGACGAGACCATCACATTTACGGGTTCTCAGTCTGGATGGCAGGCGGAGGAATCAAGGGCGGCATCGTCCACGGAGCCACGGATGAGATCGGTTTCCACGCCGTCGAGAATCGCCATTACGTGACCGACATCCATGCGACAATTCTCAAACAGCTCGGCTTGGATTCACGCCGTCTGGAAGTTCCGGGGCGAAAACGTCTCGACATCGATCACGGTAAGCCGATTGCCAAAATCTTAGCTTGAGGCGACACTCACGCAAATCGCCCGTGCAAATACGCCTGCATCGACTCCAGCAACGCCTTCCGCGCACTGCGACGCGAGAACGTATGGTCGGCATCCTTAATAAACGAGATGTGCAGTTTCCCCGCTCGCCGCAGCGCATTCGCCTGATTCTTGGCCTTGTGCATCAGGATGCTATGGCCCGGATCTCCGACAGCAAAAAACATCGCCAGGGTGCGATTCGCTTGATCGATGCTCGCGAGGTCCGCGGGTAGATCATCCTGCAACGGATGGGCCGCAATTCGGGCCGGCAGTGAACTATTTGCACTGACGTCGTCCACCTTACGAACCGTCGGCCGCAATCGCTGCACCAACAACTTCACGGCTCCCGCGAGCCCAATCTTCGTCTGCCCTCTCAGCAGCTTCAGCCATTTCTTGGGTTCCAGTGCCGAACTCAGATAGTGATGCTGGAACACCAATTCATCGACCGGAGACGACTCCAGCGTCATCCCGTCCTTCCAGAAGAATGTCAACGGGTTAATCAGCACACTTTCCACCAAGGCGGGATTGGTAATACTCGCCGCCGATTGAAATGCCGCGTAGGCTCCGGAACAAAGCCCCATCAGCACGCATTTCTGCATGCCGAAATCACGTTGCAATACATTGAGCGCAATCTCCACATCGCGAAACACCGTGCCCGGATAGGTCACATTCTCTTGTGTGAGATCGTTCGTAATGCTGTCGCCGAGACCGTTAATATCCATCCGCACGCAGCGAAAACCCTGCGTCGCCAGCTGACGAGTAAGATGCACGTGTAAACGACTCGGTCCGATGTGATAGGCCGAACCGGAGTTCAGCACGACGATCATTGGCAGTTCCGCGGACACAGGCGCGATCGGTTCGGTGAGGATGCCAAACAGGTCGGGCTCAGCACTGATCCGGATCAGATGTTCGCGAATCTGCAATGCTCCCTCGCCAGCAGACGTCGACTCCCGGCGATGCGCCATCGTCGCCGTATGCGATCCGAGCTGCGACAGGTCGAGACTCAATTCCCGGACCGATTCCACCGCGATCTGTGCCTGGAACCACGACACCACTTGCTCAATCGCGCGTGTCGGAACTTGACTGTGATGCGGCTCCGCCATCATCTCGATATAGCCGGGTGCTTGAATCTGTTCCACCGGGAAGCCCAAACTCGCGCAACGGTCATGCAGCCGCAGATCAACCGGGATATCGTCTCGCCCCACGATCAACGCTCGCTGGCACCAGGGATGCGCCTTCAGGAGATTAAGTTGCGATAGCTCTGCGGCCGTCAATTTGCTAATCACGAACCCGCCGGCTTCGATGTCGCCAGTTGGTATTTCGCTGGTGGGCGGGCGAAACTCGGCCGTGAGTTCGATCGCGGTCATCTCACGTACGAAAGCTCGCCCATTAGTGACAGGCGCCCACAACACGAGATTCGCAATTTCGACCTCTTCCGTCGCAAGGACAGCAAAAGTCGCCCCCAACCGGAAGCCGACGATACTGATTTGCCGGCAACCTAGTTCATGCCGCATCCAATCAACAGCGTCGCGCAGATTCGCCTGCCACGTCGCACAACGATTTGTGTCCTCATCAATTCCTGCGGAATCACCCGTACCGTGCCAGTCAAAACGCAAAGCTGGGATTCCATGATCCGCGAGGCTATCAGCCAGGTGCCGCAAGCTGCGATGGGCGTGAACTTGCTCGTAACCCAACGGCGAGCAAATGATAACGCCGTGATCGAGAGCGGGCTGATTCGCCGGGGTATGCAACCAGGCAAACAGTGACTGCCCCTGGCTCGGCAGATAAAACGCATCCCGCCGCACCGACGCACTGTTCTGCGCGACCGCTGCGGAGGAAACTTCCGGCTCACATTTTGTCACGGCTGCGGACATTGGCAATTACCGCCTACTCGCTCTTACTTGGAGCAGAAATTCGGATGGGCTGGCCCAGATTCAACGCTTCGACATCCACTTTGAAACTCGACGGCACAGTCTTTTGGGATTGGAAGATTACTGTTTTCGAGCGCTGCGGAGACAAGTGGAAATAATTGTCATCCGGCAGAAATCCCTTCGCATTCAGACGCACGCCATGCATAAAGCCGTCGGCTTTAAGCGTGACTTGATACTCCGTCTCACTGATCTTTTTCGCCGAGCCTTCCAACACGATGGCCGCGGGAACAGGATCACGTCGACGAATGAAATGGCACGCCTCACTGACGAGCTGTCGATCAGTGTCGTACCACGTCACGATTACGATATCGTGATGCGGCGGTCCAAATCGATAGGCATAGGTGACGTCATAAAAGCTGCCCAGAACTTCGTCAGCACTCAACATTTTCCGTCCGCGTCCGGCAAGTTCGATCGCCACTTCCTGCCGGGCCACGACGACATTCGGCTCTTTCAAGAGCACCACTTCCACGAAACCGCTACACGACTCCGCCGTCTCATTAACGAGATGCAGATGAAGTCCATTCAAGCCTTCATCGGTCAGCGTCAGCTGCCGATTCTGCCACGACCGCTTCAAGTAGTAATAGGCCGATTTCGGCGTGCCATTGGAATCGACAACGCCCCAACCGCCTGCTGGCCAGATGTCCTTGAAGAACCAGACGAGACCACCCTGATTGTGACTGTGACTACTGCGCCACTCTGCAAACGTCCGAGCCATCATCTCACCGGGAACGGTGCGGCTGAGTTCTATATAACGAGGCATATCCCAAGAGCGCAATTGCACGGGATCGACGCCATAGAGTTCACGAAGATAGTGATCACGAACGTCTTCGAAATCCCACCCGGCGCCGGTATCTCGCGGCACTCGACGTTTCCACTTGGGATCGTGGATGACAGGCAGCGCTCCACCGGTGATTTGATCAACGGTTTGAGGATCGGGAATATTCGCGAAACCCAGGCACTCAGGAGTGAACTTCACATCGGCCTGCCGCAGTTCCGCTGGCGATCGCAGATAGGCTCCGACGCCGTAGTAGTGTGTGACTCCGGTGTTGGCATGAAAGGGTAGCACCCCTCCACTGGGAGTCGAATGTACATACCCTGTCCCGGGATGATTCGCTGCACACAAGGCGGGAAGATCCTCGCCAAACCAATGGTTGCGCCACAGGTCCCGCGGCATGCCGAGCATCGCCGCCTGTTGCTCGATCTCGCTATTGCCACAATACACGGCCACGCAAGGATGGGCTGCCAGACGCCGTATTTGTTGCGTCGCTTCCTGGGTCACATTCTGTTTAAAGTCGGCGTCATCGACAGGATAATCCATGTTGGCAAACATGAAGTCCTGCCAGACCAGGATGCCGAATTCATCACACAGTTGATAGAACCGGTCACTCTCATAAACCATCGTCCCGCCGACACGCAGCATGTTGACGCCGGCATCGCGAGCCAACTGCAAATCATGGAAGAGCGATTCTTCGCTCCCCGTCAGAGTCAGCAGATCGCTAACTGTCCAGCAGGCACCGCGACAGTAGATCGCTTCGCCGTTGACGCTGATAGCGAACGGACCGTCGGCGTTGACTTCCAACTTGCGAAACCCGACGTCAGGGCAGGGGAGCCGGTATTCGTGATGGTTTGCATGAACGACGATTTCACACTTCAGCAACTCGGGACGACCATGCGTGTGAGGCCACCAGAGAGGCGGGTTCTCCATCTGCAGATCACCGCAAATGAGTATCCCGTGCTCATCCAATTGAATATCGAGTAGTGTCGTGTGTTCACCAACACGTAGCGAAACTGTCTCCGGTAAACTGACACACGCCAAGCGCGCCTTGATGTTGATGATTCCCGTTGTTCCCACGACCGCAGACTGCAAATGCAGATCATGCAGAGACACAGCGGCGGACTCCAGACGGACGTCACGCCACGGACCAATCGCAGGGGCAGTCGGCGACCAGCCGGGAATTCGTCCTTGCAACGTCGTCCGGTGCCAGCGCAATTGCTGATGTGCGACGAGGTTTGTTTTCCAGCGTGGCCGTGACCGCTTCGGTTTCAAGGCTTCCGTTACGGATCGAAACCGGATCGCCAGTTCGTTGTGAGATTCCAATGCGTCGGTCACGTCGACGCGGTAAGCACGAAACATGTTATCGGTCGTGAGCAGCAGTTTGCCGTTCAACCAGACTTCGGCCAATGACGCGAGACCATCGAAACACAGATGGCACGGTTGCCCATTAGTGCGATTCGGCGACTGAAAGGTAGTGCGGTACCACCAGTCTTCGGAATCGATGTCGGTCGGCTCTTCGAAGCTCCAACGGCCGGCCACATTTAACGCTGAGGCGACAGTGCCAGGTACGGCGGCCGACAGCCAATCGGAGTTTGATTCGGCGAGTTGCTCGGGGTGCGAGATCTCATTCGGACGATGCGCGCAGCAAGACCACGGCCCTAATGTTAATGGGGCCTCTTTCGAGGTCTGACTGACTGGTACGTCCAAGACGTCGGGCATCGACGGTAATCCTCAAGACTCGTAGGACGGGCATTGTTGTTCCGGCTTACAATAACTGCGCCTTCAAATGGTCCATCGCGGAACTCCACACGGCCGCCATGTCGTCAACAGGTGCTAAATCGAGCGGCTTCTTGCGCATCATCGATCGTGCAAGTTGAAACTGCATCGACTTGCCGCTGGTCGACAGCTTTGCGAACGCGGCTGCGGGTTCTTCGAGACCCGCGACCTCATGCGCCTGCAACCATCGCAGATAAGTGGCCGCGATCTCATAGCACGCACCAAACTGTCGCAATGTGGCAAACGAATATTGATGGAAGACTTCCAGTGGAGCTTGCGACAGCCAATCGAGATCGGCCGCAAATCGCAGCTTGAATTTTTCAAATGGATTCGCTTCCGGAAGACTATCAAGTTGCCGACGCAGCAAGCTCAACGATTTGTCGACGAGCTCTTGTCCTGTCAATGCACCGTTTGTACGCCGCTTGACGAACTCGAAGTAGGGCGGCAGCATCTCAGGACCGTTGGGTCCAGTGATGCGGAATACCTTGGAGAAATCGTCGCCGCTGAGATGATAAAAACCTTGACCGTGAAAATAGCCGACACGTTGCGCTGCAACATCGATATCGATGATCGCGACGGTCGACTTCACGTGCTCGCGCTGATACGCCGTTCCGGCGGTATCAGGGAGATAGTATGAATCCAATTCGACAAGGACCGGACGCCCCAGACCCACTTGTTCTTCGATGTGCGCGACCAACGGACGCCAGACAGCCAGTTCCTGGATGTCGAGTCCGAAGAGTTCGCGCAGATCAGTATGCGGGAACTTGAAGAACGTCCATTGGTCCCCTTCGAAATCGATTGCCAGACTGAACGGCAGCGCGGCAATGGGTTCGAATCCCCAGCCGTGCAGCAGTTCAATCAACACGTCCACATAGCAATTCGTTTCGGCCCAATCGCGTTCCCTGGTATGGATCAGATGCCGCTGATAGCTTTCTGGATCCGCGAGAAACACGTGCTTCGTGGTCATAATGCGAGGATATTCTTCACATCAGAAGGCCATTTGTCGGTGTTGAAACCGTGCTTCATGAACAGGGCCAAAGCGATTCGCTCGAGGCCGAATCCAATGCACGCCGTGTGGGCAAATTCGCCATCCGCAGTGTGGATGCCAAACGTGTGTCCGAAGTGGTCCAGGTGACAGTTGCACGACGTAATCGCCGTGGGTCGCTCGTCGGTGGCGACTGCATGGACCAATTCATATTTGAGGTTCTGCTCTTTCTGAGTCGCCGCCATCATCTTGCCACCGCGGCCGAAGAACGGGTCATTGGCGATGACGCATTCCACTTCCAAGCCAACAGAGAACAAGATTTCCTGGCCGAGATCCAACCAGTAGTCGCGATGTTCGATCGCTTGCTCAGCAGTACCCAGGCGGACGAATTCGCGCTGACGGAAGATCTGCATACGAGCCGGGTCGATCGACGGTTCGTGACGGAAAACAAACGACCGCAAGTCAACCAGCCGTCCACCTTCGGGCAACATGCCAGTGGCAGTCGGATAGAGCGGATAGCACGCGGCGGGAGTCAGCATCACCTCGGTCGGATTCAGATCTTTCGTCCAATCCTCACCGGCGGCTCGCTTCTGCAACATCTTCACGTGATCTTGTTCATTGCCCGTAAAACTATGAACCGAGCCCATCAGATCGGGGAACGATTCAATATGCGTCGTCTTCAAATAGTTCTTGCGGCTGAAGATCGCCGGGAAGCGAATCACTTCGGCGTTCAGCGGCTTGGCTCGCTTAGTCACATAGGCTTCGAAGTTTTCAATCACGCCCTCGAAAGCACCCGCATGGCCGTAGACACCGGGAACTCCCAGCGACACCAGCAAGCCGGCTTCCAGCAACTGTGCCTGACAATCGCGCCACGCTTCGGTAATGTTTGTGGTTGCAATACACATGATTAGAACCCTTCCTTATGTGCCATCAGCATAGTGGCGTTAAGTTTTGTGATGCGATCGTTATTCACCATCAGTGCCGCGCCATAAGAATCGCGCAGATGCCGTGAGAGACTAAACTTCGAATCGTTGCGATAGCCCGAAATACCACAGATCAACAAGGCCCCCCCCACGATCTGCACAATCCGCTGCGAGCAGGAGACCTTGAGATTATTCGTGCGAATCGAGAACCCGAAGCCGTGGAACAGGTCGGGACAACCAGCATTGAGCAGGTCCTGATATTCGCGAGTCAGGCAGAGGACGTTATGCCGCATCTCCTGTAGAACTTGGTCGACTTCCGCGAGGCGAATCGCACAGATCGGCGTTTCGCCCGGTGTTTTGCGGGCTTCGGCCCGCACAAACGCACGGGCTCGATTGACGGCATCAGCGGCAATCCCTGACCACAAAGCTCCCCACACAATATGTGAGTACGGATGCATTGTCTGGGACAAGATTTCGCTAAACGGTGTCGGCAGGACTTGGTCGGCGGCACCAATGGCGGTCAGCGTAAATCCTGAACTGCAGGTGCCGCGAAAGCCCATCGTATCCCAAGTCGACAGCGGTTCGGCTTGATATTCGCCGCGTCGCACCAGGACCTGGACTTGATCACTGGCCTGTGCGTCAGCGGAACGACGGCAGGTCACCAGGATGTCGTCGGCATACTCGCCGTACGAGATGACCGGTGCCTTCTTGGTTAATGTAAATGCATCCATTTCCATTTCGACGGCACAGATGCTGGAAGTGAGGTCGCCGCCAGTTCCGATTTCGGTTGTAGCTGACGCCATCAGGCGTTGTTCTTCGACCAGGCGTCGCAAGTACTGGCGGAAGTAAGCCGAGTCCTGGGCGTGATGGACCACGCAGGCCACTTGAATGCAATGCATGGCGTAGATCATCGCCGACGAACCGCAGTACTGGCCGAGAGCTTCACAGATCTTGGCGATCTGCAGAATGTTCAGCCCCATTCCACCATACTCAGCCGGAACGTAGGCACTCAGCAACTTGGCCTGGGCCAGTGCCGCCATCGCCTCGGCAGGGAAGCGGGCGTCGCGATCGACATCAGCCGCATTTTCCGCGAGAACGTCCTTACCGATTGCGTGGACCTGCTTCAGCAGATCATCGCAATTCAGCACCGTTTCTTCGGTCACTTCGATGACAGGAGTGATCATAGTTTTGTCAGGCTTTAGGGGGATAAAGGCGCATTAATGACGCACGTTCTATTGGACAGACATCGCCCTAACAGGACGGAGCTCGCCGGCTCATTTTCTAGCCAGCGATTTCGGAGACCGCTTCCGCAATCGTCGCCACGCTGCGAAAGGTCACCCGGCTCAACTTGGATTCGGGAAATTCGATATCAAAACGATCTTCCAGAGCCAGCATGATGCCCACGGTGGCCAGTGAAGTCAGACCCGCGTTATAGAGGTCGCTATCCTCATCCAGGCTATGAACGTCGACTGACAACCGTCCGTGCTGGGCGAGAACTTCACGAATGGCTTGGGTGTCGCTTAACGTTTTCACTGGGGTATCACTCACGATTTCAGGCTCCAGATTTCAATTCTTATAAATCAGCTAAATCAGCAAGTCAGAGATGCCGGCGGTGTAATTGCTACATCCGCGCCAGCCGGCCACCGTCTGCGGAAGGCTCAACCACGCTGTCGCGCACTGCTCTCCAGATTCGCGGAGTGCGGCCCAGAGCGCAGCGTGGGCTGTTTTCATCAGAACTCACGCCAGCAGATGCCCGTTCAGACGGTGCCCCCCGCTGACTACTGTCCTAAGAATGCTGCCACCACTCTGCCTAGAGGCCCGCAGGCCGACGTCTGCTTTTCGCGACATCATCGAAGTCTAGGTCACGCCCGGCACATGTGAAGGAAAATGTTCACATTTTTTTCTGATCCCGATTATTGAGTGGATCGGGAATCAGTACCGGACGAAACTCCATGGCAGAACAAGGCCTTCGGTCAATTAACCGGCCCTGTTTCGCGATGGGGCAAGGCATCTCTCCGAATTGAGAACGACCTGACGATCAGACACAATCGTGGAAGACCTGCGCCGAAGTTCCTGCCCGAACTTCAGCGAATCTGATCACATTGGTCGCCAGGACCGATGTCACCGGGGCTTAATAGTCACGCCGCGCCACGTACATAATTGATGAGTACGCTTCATCGCGGCTATTAGCCCCCAGGGTATCTCCCCAATCTCCCAGGCACTCGATCGGTTCAAAGCCCGCACTCTCCAGTTGCCGAGTTTGGACGTCCCGATTGATGTAATAATGCAACGTGTGATAGTTGTTGCCGGAATCGTTCAACAAGGCGTAATCCGTTTCGTTGCGGTGAAACGGTTTGATCCGACGGTGATTCGCACTGGCTTCCCAGTAGTCGATGAGGATTCGCAGTTGGCTGATCGGATTCCGAGTCAATTTGAGTTTCGGCCCAGTACCCGCTTGAGAATAGTTGCGATTGTGGGCCGAGAACACCAGCAGACCACCTGGTGCCAAGACTCTCCGCACTTCGGCCAGCACTTGCAAACGCTCCTCGTGGGAAACGGCATCGAACAGATTCGCCACAGCAAACACCGAATCGAATGCACCATCATCGAAAGGGGTCAGCGACCGCATGTCGCCTTCAATGAATTCGAGTCCGGGGAAGTGATCCTCGCAGTATTTCACCATATGGGCCGAGACATCCAATCCGACATACTTCTCGACCAGCGGCCGCAGGTAAGTCGCCAGCCGCCCCGCACCGCAGCCCAGATCTAACACTCGCCGACCGTGAATGTCATCGCGATACCGCACCAAAGCGGTTGATTCTGATGGATGGAGCCTGGTCGGTGCGTACGTCTGTACCAGATCGACTTCACGATACAGGTTGCCGTTGATGATTTCTTGTGCGGTCTCACGAGTAGGTGCTGAGGATACGACCATAACGACTCCTGGATTCGATAACTCCGCAAGAGGCCGCGGTGTCGCTCGAATTTGTACGGATCTGCCACAACAAAGGTGCCGGACAGGATGAACACGCTTGTCGGAACGGTTGTTGATAGTCGCCGACAAGACGTTTGAATTATTGACCCAAGGGAGTCGACAGGCCAACCGGAAAGAACCGAAACTTTCAGGGTTTTCACGAGAATTTCGGCGCGGCGACGGGAGAATGACCTCTGACGATTTGCTGCCCAAATGCAACGTCGAAATAGAATGCCCGTCCGACGACAGCCTGTGTGGGCTCACTTGAGCTTCCGACCGGCACTAAAATTGTCCGCGCCGCCACTACCGGAGGGAGCTCGAGCCGCGGGATACATCGCCATTTCACGTTCATGCAGATCGTCGTGAAGTGAGCGAAGTTCCTCGTACGACCAGCTTTCGAGTTTGTAGTTGGCCGCCACCTGGTAACCATGATTCGGGCTGCGGAGATGAGCCAGGACGACTGGACGTCCCGGATTCCAGTCTCCATCCACCGACCAGTGGTTACCGCGCAGGCGATAGCTGCCGGTTGATTCGACGCGCGCCGGTTCGGAGACCCAGCCGGCGGGCCGCTCGTTCTTGCCGTTCAAGAGCCAGCCCAGCGTCCAGGCATCGAGGGGCGTCGTGCAGCCGCTTTTGAATCCGCGAATGACTTTGCCTTCGCTGATGCCGACGACCGCGGGAAACTCGCGGATGTTGGCTTCTTTCACGAGCTCGGAAACTTCGTCACGATCGATAATTTGGACATGGTTGTGGTGCCCGACCCCGATTCGCCACCCGCGAGACCGCATGGCATCAAAATCCCCCCCCGGTCGACGCAGCTTGATCAGGTCCCGGAAGCATTGTTCACAATCGGGCGCGGTAATGAACAGGACGCGCGGATCTTGAGGATAGACCGGCGGTGGCCCTGGCGCGATCTGAGATTTGACCGGCGGCTGAGACGTTATCGAATCTAACGAAGCGGGTTCAATATTCTGCGACGGGACGCTCGGCGGCGGCGGTTGATCTTCGGCGAAACAGGGCGGACGTGCCGTAAGAGTCAGCAGGGCTGCCGTCATCACGAGCAGTCTGCTTAAGAAGTCGGATGCTGTCACGGTTGGATATCTCGGAAAGCGTCTCGCTCTCCAATTGCCAAATTTGCACCGTCGACTGATTCCCGCAAGTTGTGTTGATGCTGACCGAAGTCGTTATTTTCGAGGACTTTGAAGTTCGGCGTCAGCGTCTTGCAGGGAGTTCCTATTGTTCCAGATCATCCGTGTTCGAAACGACAAGAACGGGTTTGGCGGTTGAAGAGCGTGTTCATACCAGTGCAGGGGATGAAAACAGCAAACCGCATACCGCGTAGCCTGACTCTCTGAGTCGGGTACGGCCCCGTGGCGGACGCTGCTAGCGTCCGTGTTTGGCAATTCAATGTTCTTGGTCGTGGCAACCTGCAAGACAACCATCCGGCTTACGCCGGACGCTCGCCTGGGAATGCTCATCACTTCGTGATGTAAAAATACGGACGCTGGCAGCGTCCGCCACGGGGGGAGTCCCGACTCGGTGAGTCGGGCTTCGGTTCGCTACGCGAACAGTTCCATCGCCGGCGTTCCCTTGCCGTCTTCGGTTACGTAGAACGGGCGTTGTTCGACGTCGAAGGCGGTCTTCGGGCTGACACCCATTGCCGTCAGGATCGTCGCGTGCAAGTCGGTCACACTGAGCGGTTTTTCAATCGCCATGAAGGGGCGTTGAGGGGCCGATGCTCCGTATAAGAAACCGCGTTTCACTCCACCACCCCACATGACGACGCACGATCCGCCGGTGAAGTGGCGGTGTTGACCGTAGTGCTTCAGTTCCTGCAGGACGTCGACCCGCTCGGTGGCTTGATCCTGGGCTGTCGACCCTGGCTTGCCTTCCATGATCATGTCGCGGCTGAATTCGCTCGCCAGGATCACGAGTGTCCGGTCCAGCAGGCCTCGCGATTCCAGGTCACGAATGAGTTGCGCGATCGGTTGGTCGATTTGCTTCTTCATGGCGGTCAATGTCGTGTGGCCGTTCGCGTGAGTATCCCAGTTCAGAAACGGTACGTACTCTGTGGTGACTTCTACAAAGCGGGCACCGGCTTCGACTAAACGGCGGGCCAGCAGGCAGCCTCGGCCGAAGCGACCCGTGTCGTATTTGTCGTAGTTTTCTTTGGGCTCCAGCGAAATATCGAATGCTGCACGTTCCTTCGCCCCCAGCAGGCGATAGGCGTTGTCCATGGCGTGCAGCATCGACTCCTGCTGATAATCGCTGAGAAATTCCGGTCGCGGCGATTTGTCGAGCAGCTTGCGAAACAGCTTGTTGCGGCTTTCGAAACGGCCCAGTTCCATCCCCTTCGGTGGGCGGACCGATTGTGCGGCCTCTTCGGGAAACGGCAGATTCATCGGACCGAATTCGCTGCCCAAAAATCCTGCCGTCGTGAAGGCTTTCAGTTCCTCTTGCTCGCCGACTCCCTCCAGCCGCTGGCCGATATTAATGAACGGCGGAATCACCGGATTCTTCGGGCCGAGAATCCGCGCCAGCCACGCGCCAATGTGGGGGCAGGCGACAGTCTGCGGCGGCACATAACCCGTATGCCAATGGTACTGGTGACGAGAATGCAGGATGCTTCCCAAGTCAGGCAGCACGTGAGATCGGATCAAGCTCGCACGATCCATCACCAGGGCGATGTTCTCGAGACCTTGCGTGATCTTGATGTTATCGACGACCGTATCGATCGCGGGGAACGTGCTCTCGACTTCCTTCACGGGAACGCCGGCTTTGAACGGGACGTACCGCTTGGGATCGAAGGTATCGGGGGCTGCCATGCCGCCCCCCATCCACAGCAGAATGCACGAATCGGCCGTGGCTGCGGGGTGGATGATTTTCTCACCCGATTCGGCGGCCGACAGCAATCGCGGTTCGCGCATCATCAGGGCTGCGGCACTGGCAGCGGCCATCTTTTGCAGGAATTCGCGGCGTGTTTCGTGTTCTAGTGAAAAGTTTGTGCTCATGATTCGGAAGTCTTCCTGCTCATCTTGGCTATTCGCCAATCAGCCGCCGTGCGCTAGCCCACGGTTCGGAGTAACAATCGACTCGAGCGACCGGGCAAACCGGACGCTAACGCGTGCCGGCTGATTTGGTCGTGCTCGAATCGGATTCATCTTACCATCTGGAACTCGGGGAGCATCACGACACTCCACAACGCGTCTTGAATCCCTTGTTCCGTCAGTTTATCCCCTAAGGCCTCGGTCAGCACGGCCAGTTCCTCGGGTGAGGGATCCCGGCTGAGTGCGGAGCGATAGAGCCACTGCACGAATTCTGTGGTGGAGGACCATTTCTCAGCGATCAATTTCTTCGATCCGCGATCTAAGATGTCCGCGAGAATTTGGCCGTTGGACAAGTCAATCGCCTCGAGAGTCGTCAGGTCGGCGGGACGCACGGTCACGATTTGATCGCGATTGGGACGCCCCAGCGATCGCATTAGAAAGTCGCTTTTCACCAACGAAGCCCGCACCATCAAGCCTGCAGCGGCGGATCCTTGAGACACGATTGTGGCCAGTTCGGATCCAACTTGACTCGACCAGACCTCAGGATTGGCAACCAATGCGGCTGGTTGCCAGTCGGTGGGAGGCGTCTGGAAGCGGCCGTTGCGATCGGGCTGCTGTGCCGTCCATTGCCAGCGGTCATCCGATCCCAGCGTTTCAAACGTGCCGTCCGCCTGATAGGCCCGCGCTTCGAAGAATAATCCCGCGGGATTGGGACCTGTGCCGCCGTTCTTGGCGACGATCACGATCTCGTTCTTGCCCGCCTGCAAACGGTTCGACAGCAGAACGGAATCAGGAGCATTCCAAGTCTCACCGGCTTGCACGAATTGACCGTTGATCGTCAGGACATAGCTATTGTCGCACGAGACAGCCGCCAGGGCCTGAGTCGGGGCGGTTTTCAACTCCCAGGTTTGTCGGAGGGTGATCGTTTCCCCGGCAGCGGCTTGCGACGTATCGGCCCGCGACCAGATCCACTTTCCCACCACCGCTTGCGACTCGGCATCCGAGGCCGGCTTGCCGCGGAGTAGCGGAGCATCAAACCGCTTCGGGGCTTGTCCCGTGAGCTGCCAGATGGCATCCATGAACTGTTCCGCCGTCAGCCGTCGGGCTCGTGGACCGGAATAGACGTATTCACGTTCGTCGAGATCTTTCGTGATCTTCTGGACTTGTTCCTGATAGGCTCGCGATGTCGCGATGAATTCGATCATCTGTTTGAGATCGTAATGGTGGTCTGTGAATTCACTGGCCAGATAGTCGAGGAGATCGTGGTTCCAGGGTTCAGACTGCATCGCGTCGATGGGATGAACGATCCCGCGCCCCATCATCCGTTGCCACAGGCGATTCACGATCGTTCGCGTGAAGCGGCCGTTTTCCGGGTGCGTCATCAATGCGGCCAGTTGCTTTAGACGCTCGGGCTGCGGTGCCTTGGGATCAATCTGACCGAGTTCCGGAAACAACCACGCCGCCTCAGCCGTCTCATTAATCGGCTTGTCGCAGCGATGAATTTCCAACGGTCGATTCGAATAGATCGCCGCGAGGCCGTAGGCTTCACTCAACTTCCAGCGATCGATAAAGCTGTCATGGCATGAGGCACATTTGAGGTTGATTCCCAACAGTGCCTGCCCAACGCTTTGTGCAAATTGAATTTCGACCGTCTGTCCCGCGCTGACTTCGCCGCGCCAGCGAATTCCGTTGCCAAAGCCCGCACTGTCCGCATTCGGCGGGGCAATCAACTCGCGCACCATGACATCGTACGGCTTATTGGTGACCAGGGCCCGATAGAGCCACTTGGAAATCTGCGTCCGGCCGCCTGTAATAAAGCCGGTTCCGGAGTAGTCGTTCCGCAGCAAGTCATTCCAGAACGTCAGCCAGTGCTCGGCATAATCGACGTCGTCCGCCAGGAGTTCTTTGACCAACATCGCCCGCTTTTCGGGGCGGGAATCCGCAGTAAACGCCTGCAGTTCTGCTGGAGTGGGCAACAATCCGATGATGTCGAGGTACGCTCGACGGGCAAATGTGACGTCATCAATCTGTTGCGGGCGAGGCAGTTTGAGCTTTGCCAGATGAGCATCGATAATCCGGTCGATGGGGTGAGTTCTCCCCTCCACGACCGGCGGCAATTCGGGCCGGCGCGGCTTCAACAGGGGCTCATAGTTCCGCTTGCCGAACGTGAACCCATCGGCCCAGGGGATTTTGGCGTCGATCCATTGCTTCAGCAGGGCCACGTGTTCGGCCGGAACCCGAGGCCCCTCGGGGGGCATTTTCACGGCGTCATCCGCCGAGAGGATCCGCTCGATCAGTTCACTTTTGCTGGCCATCCCTTCGATGACAGCTTTTCCCGATTCGCCCCCCAACAGGACCGATTCCCGCGTGTTGAGAGAAAATCCCCCCTTTTTCTGATCGCCGGTGTGGCACTTGCCGCAGTGCTGTTTCAGAATGGGGACGATGTCATGGGCGAAATCGATCTCCTTCGCCGACAGACCAGGCGTGCTGCCGAGACAGAGAATCGCCACCATCAGAATCTGAAATGAGCTATGTTTCATGATCCCTGCAGAGTAATCGGTCGAATCACCTTGGATCAACCCCGGGCATAAGTAACCAGCCGAATCGGATGACTCTGGTGAGCGGAATGGCGCTAGCCACCGGTTCTTCGGGCCAATAACGTTGCAGAACCGGCGGCTAGCGCCGTGCCGCTCACGAGCCAAGCCGCACGGCACTCGGCTCACCGGCATCACCGACTTCCGCGTATCAAGTATAGAGTCACCCTCATGACCACCAATTACGACCCGATCGCTGAGCAATACAAACTTTCCAAGCAACAACCGTGGCGGACGCACATTGAGGCCTACAGCCTGCTGCAATTGGTCGGTAACCCAGCGGGGATGTCCGTACTGGACGTCGCGTGCGGAGAAGGGTTTTACACGCGACTGCTGCGCCAACAGGGGGCTGCCAAAGTCACGGGTGTCGACCTTTCTCAAGGAATGATCGACTTGGCTCGGCGGCAGGAAGTTCTGCATCAACAGGGGATCGACTACCTCGTGGGAGATGCCAAGAACCTGGAATTGCCGCACCAGTATGATCTCGTCGTGGCCGCGTATCTATTGAATTATGCTCAGGATCGTCAGGAACTGGCGGCCATGGCACGCGGGATTGCGCGGTGTCTGAAACCCGGTGGCCGGTTCGTCACGGTCAACAGTAATCCCGCCCTGGAGTTTTCCTCGGCTCCGTCGTATCGCCAATACGGCTTTGAAACGACTATCCGCGGTGAATTCTGCGAAGGCACGCCCATCACGTGGACCTTTTTTCTGGAGAATGATCAGTTCGACATTGAGAATTACTATCTCAATGTCGAACTCCACGAAGCGGCATTCAGAGCCGCCGGATTTCGGGAGACGCGCTGGCACTCGCCCCGGCTTTCGCCGCAGGGCCTGTCTGAGTATGGCGCGGATTTTTGGATTCCGTTTACCACGCATCCGCCGGTGGCATTTATTGAATGCGTGAAATGAGATGCGATAACAAAACCCCACCGAGCTTGTCTCGGTAGGGTTTTGTTGGAGTCTTTAAGAGTCTGTCGGTTAAAAGCTGAAACTCGCGGCCTACCTCTGATGGGACAAGAGCGGATTTTGACCACGAATAACTCGAATGACACGAATTCGTCAAAGAGGTCGCGATTCCTTCGCCTCCAATTCTCAAGATTTCAATTCGTGTCATTTGTGTGATTCGTGGTTCACAATCTCATGATCAACGACGCCCATTGGCTATCTCTGCGACTTTTCAATCGCGTGCGCGGGCTGTTATCCTAGGGGACTTCCAATGATTTGAATTCCCGTCTTGGAGTCGCTCGTCATGCTCGCCGGTCGCCCCCGTTGGTTTGCGTTTGTCTGCCTGTCCGTCCTGTCGCTGGTCACTTCGGACCTGTTGGCCGGACCTCCTGTGGCGCCCACGGAACCGCTTCCTCCGGAGCAGGAACGGACCAAATTCAAACTGCGACCGGGGTTTGAGATCCAACTCGTCGCCGCGGAACCCGATATTCAGAAGCCGATGAACCTGAATTTCGATGCGCGGGGCCGCCTGTGGGTGACCCATTCGATCGAATATCCGTTTGCCGCCGCGGATTCCGAACAGTCTCGTGATGGATTGACCGTTCTCGACGGCATCGGTCCCGACGGACGAGCTAGGAAAATCACCAAGTTCGCCGACAAGTTGAACATCCCGATTGGAGTCCTGCCGCTCCCCAGCGGGAATGAAGCGATCGTCTGGTCAATTCCCTACATCTGGAAACTGACCGACTCGGACGAGGATGGCAAAGCCGACAAACGCGAGATCCTCTACGGGCCGTTCGATTTCGTGGATACGCACGGCGACCAGAATGCATTTCGCCTAGGGAACGACGGTTGGATTTATGCCTGCCACGGTTTTCGCAACTCTTCTAAGGTCAAGTTGAAGGGAGAAGGGCCGGTCGTCCTGGAGATGCAATCGGGGAACACGTACCGGTTCAAAGCGGACGGTTCGGCCATCGAGCAGCTTTCGTGGGGCCAAGTTAATCCGTTCGGCATGTGCATCGATGCCCGCGGCGACCGGTTCACCGCCGACTGCCACTCGAAGCCCATCACGATGATTTTGCGAGGCGGCTACTACGACAGTTTTGGCAAGAAGGATGATGGATTAGGATACGCCCCGATTACGACTTCGAATGATCACGGTTCGACTGGAATCGCCGGTGTCGTGGCGTACGCAGGGAGTCATTTCCCCGCTGAATACACAGGCTCGATGTTTGTCGGCAACGTGGTCACCAACATCATTCATCGCGACACGATTGAATGGCGCGGTTCGTCGCCGTGGGTGGAAAAGGTCGAGGATTTCGTCACGTGCGATGACTGGTGGTTCCATCCGGTAGATTTACAACTGGGGCCGGACGGGGCGCTTTATGTCTCCGATTTTTATAACTCGATCATTGGACACTATGAAGTCGATCTGAAGCATCCCCGCCGCGATCGTCATCGGGGTCGTATCTGGCGCATTGTTTATACGGGCACTGATAAAAAGGTCCCAGCGCCGGCGGTTCCCAATCTGCATGCACTGCCAATTGACAAACTGGTCGAACGCCTGAACGACTCTAACACGGCAGTTCGCGATCTGGCGAGCCAGGACCTTCAGGAGCGATTTGAAAACGAGGCACCCGTCCGAGCACGAGCACTCCTGCAGAAGGGCGATGCGGCACCTGAATCGGCTCAGCGGGCAGCGGAACGCGTTGAAGCACTGTGGCTGTTGTTTCGCCTGGGCCAACTTGATGAGGCGTTGATTCAAAGCCTCTCCAAGGACTCAGAAGCGCTTGTCCGGATCCATCTCATGCGAGCGCTGGGGGAAACGAATCCCTGGACTGCGGCTATCGCCGAACTGGTCCGAGTAAAACTCGCGGACTCGGACCCGTTCGTGCAACGAGCCGCCGCGGAAGCTATTGGCCGTCATCCCGCTGCCGCCAACTTGCAACCGCTAGTGCGCCTGTGGAACACGACGCCCTCCGGTGACGCGCAATTGGTTCACGCCACTCGGATCGCCATTCGAGACCAACTGCGTCCTGCGGCTGCCGTCGATCAAATCGCCAAGGTGAAACTGGAACGCGACGAACTGGCCAAGGTCGTTGACATTGCACTCGCAGTTCCCAGTGAATCCGCGGCGTGGTTTACGTTCGACTATATTCGCCAGCATGAAGTCGATCAGCCAATGGTGGAACGTTGCCTGCAGCATGTCGCTCGGCATGTCGGGAATGAGCGACTGGACGAAGTGGCGGCGTTCGTGCAGCAGAAATTCCCCAAGGATGTGCAACGTCAGGCGGTGCTGTTTCAGTCGTTGTTTGAAGGCCTGACTCAACGCGGAGCCAAGCTGTCCGCAGAATCCGCACTCGGCAAGTGGGCAACTCACCTGGCAAAGACGTTGCTCGATCCGCAGCGTACGGCTCCCATCGCCTGGGAGAATCGACCAGTTCCGGGGCTGACGAATCCGAACACCGGCAGCCCGTGGGGTGTCACTCACCGCAACTCGACCGATGGAAATGGGGATGCTCGCTACTACGATAGTATCGCCAATGGAGAACAATTGACCGGTGTGCTGACGTCGGCACCATTTGTCATCCCGGCCAAGCTCACTTACTGGATGTGTGGACATAATGGAACACCGGGAACGAATCCAGAACCCGTCAATCATGTCCGGTTGCGTTTATTGGAATCGGGCGAAATCGTCGCGAAGGAACTTCCACCGCGGAATGATGTGGCTCAGAAGTTTACCTGGGACTTGCAGAAATGGGCCGGGCAGCAAGGCGTATTCGAAGCCGTCGACGCCGGTACGGCTTCTGGGTACGCCTGGCTGGCAGTCGGCCGGTTCGAACCCGAGGTCGTGGCCAATCCGGTCGAGGGGTTTGCCTTCGTCGATCGGTCGCTGGTAACGGCGATTCAAGTCGCGGGCCAACTCCAGTTGAAGGAACTCGCCGGGCCGATGGTCGCCCAGTTGAAAAATACTCGGTCGGACACTCCGGTGAGAATTGCGGCGGCCCAGGCTGGAATCAATCTGGATCGCACGGGCGCAGTGGCCGCTCTGATCGGCGTCGTACAAAACGCCAACGAACCGGCGGCACTGCGAACCGTTGCGGCCCAGTTGCTGGGGCCGATCAATACTCAACCGTCGCTGCTGGCTTTGGCGACTGCTTTGGGAACGGCACCCGGACCTTTGCAACAGCCGATTGCTTTGGCCATGACGAGCACGCCTCAAGGAGGCGAGATGCTGTTCAGCATGATTTCTCAGGGCAGGGCGTCGGCTCGGCTGTTGCAGGATAAGCCGGTGCTGGACCGTTTGACCAACCTCCCGATTGCCAAACGTGAAGAACGGATCAAAGAGCTGACTCAAGGCATTCCGGCCGCCGACGAACGTCTCAAACAGTTGACGGCTAAGCTTGCGAGCAGTTTCATCGCAAACAAGTCGTCACCTGAAGCAGGGGCGGCCGTGTTCAAGAAGACCTGTGCTGGCTGCCATCGAATCAATAACGAAGGGGGCAAGGTGGGGCCGCAATTGGACGGGGTCGGCAACCGCGGTCTCGAACGATTGATTGAAGATGTCCTCGACCCCAATCGCAACGTGGACGCCGCGTTTCGCGCGACGATCATCGCTAAGACTGATGGCGTCGTCGTCACGGGACTCAAGCTGCGGGAGGAAGGGAAGGCCCTGATTCTGGGAGATAATCAGGGCAAGGAAGTCCGCATCCCGCTGGACGATATTGAAGAGTCTCGGCTGTCGAACTTGTCTCCCATGCCGTCGAATGTGGCCGAACAGTTGAACGAGGCGGATCTGCGGGCGTTGTTGACCTTTTTACTCAATCAGCGACTGAGTCCGGTTGAGGGGAAATAACGATTAGGGGGACTGGGGAATCCAGTTAATGGGAGGGCGAGGCTCCCGCCGAGCCTAATACGACCGCCAGGTCGGCGTCCGCCGGAGGCCGCGTTGTGGGGGTGCCGCCTCCGGCGGTCGCCGAGCTAAAGCTCGTATTAGGCTCGGCGGGAGCCTCGCCCTCCCATCGGCCGCAATGTGATCCGCGACTCTCCATTGAAAGCAAGACGCTTCCCCACGTACCATGCCGCCACGGAGGATTGGCGAGATGGGTCATACGATCAAACGGCTGTCATTGGGTGTGTCTCTTATCGCGGTGGCGTCAGCCATCCTCCTGTTCTCCGATGCGCCGCGAAACCCCGCGCGCAAGCCTGCCGGATCCTCAAAAGCGGCCGCGTATGAGGCACCCATTCCGGTCGCCTTGATGCAGATGGCGTCGCAACCAATTCTGGATGAGGCCGCCGCGGGCATCATTGATGGACTGGCCGAAAACGGCTATGCCGACGGGCAGAATCTGCATTTGAAGCGGTTCAATGCCGAAGGGGATATGGCCACTGCGAACGCGATGGCTCAGGAACTGACCGGCGGGCAGTATCAATATATTATTACGCTGACGACCACGTCGCTGCAGGCGGTGGCCAATGCCAATCGGCAACGGCATGTGCCGCATATTTTTGGAGGCGTTTCTGATCCGACCAAGGCGGGTGTCGGGGTGGGGCAGGATCCTCTGGATCATCCCCCTTATATGGTGGGGATCGGGACACTGCAGCCGGTTGCTCAATCGCTGCAAATGGCCAGGCAGTTGAATCCCAATTTGAAGCGGATAGGGGTCATCTGGAATCCGGCCGAGATCAATTCGGAAATCTGTACCGTGCTGGCTCGCAAGGCCTGTAAAGACCTGAATTTCGAGTTGATCGAAGTCACGGTCGAGAATACGGCGGGTGTTAAAGAAGCCGCCGCGTCCATCGTTGATCGGGTCGATACGCTTTGGATCGGCGGTGACGTGACGGTCCTGGCGGCGATCGACACGGTGATGAAAGTGGCCCAAACCGCTCGCATTCCTGTTTGCACTTGCATGCCGGGCAATGCGTCCAAAGGGGCCTTGTTTGATGTGGGGGCGAACTACTACGAGGTCGGGCGGAGTACGGGAAAACTGGCCTCGCGCGTGATTTCAGGCGAACCCATTGCAAAGCTGCCGGTCGAGCTCGCCATCCCGCCGAAACTCATCGTGAATACGGTGGCGCTGAAAGGCCTGCAGGAGGGTTGGGCGATACCCGCGGAAGTGCTGGCCAAAGCGGATGCTTACATTGATGCACAGGGGTTGCACGAAAAGCATCCCACGAAATCCGCGCCTCCGCCGGCTGCCAAGAAGCTGCCGCCGTTGGATCGTACCTGGCAACTGCGGAGCCTCAGCTATGTGGTTTCGCCTGATGCCGAAGAAGCCGAACGAGGGCTGCGCGATGGGCTCAAGAAGGCCCAATTGGTTGAGGGGCGTGATTATGTTTTGAAACCCTCAAATGCGCTGGGGGACATGTCGGCGCTTAATGGAATGGTGGACGCGGCGCTCGCGGATCATGCGGATTTGTTGTTGACGGTTTCTACCCAGGCTCTGCAGAGTTGCGTGCAGCGATCGAAGGGGACGCCAATTGTCTTCACGATGGTCGCCAATCCGTTTTCTGCGGGAGTCGGCACCAGCGACCATGCTCATCTGGCGAACCTCACCGGCTGCTATGGTGCGAACGACGTGGAGGCCATGATGCCGATCATTCGCAAGCTGGTTCCGCAGGCCAAACGGGTGGGAGCCATCTTCGCTCCCGCCGAGGTGAACTCCGTCTTCAATCACAGCCTGCTGGTCGACGCCGCCAAGAAGGCGAACTATGAATTGCTGGCGTTGGGGGTCAACTCGTCGTCGGATGTCTCGGAGGTGACCCAGTCACTGATGGCTGACCAGGTCGATCTGATTTGCCTGGCGAATTCCAACCTGTTGGGATCGAGCTTTCCCACGGTAATTCAAGCGACAAACAAGGCCAAAGTCCCCGTGTTTGGGTTCTTTGGAGGCAGTGCGTCGCAGGGTGCGCTGGTCGTCTTGGCGCGAGACTACTACGACATGGGAGTCGAATCGGGATTGATCGCGGCCCGCGTGATGCGGGGTGAGAAAACCGCCGACATCCCCTTCCATCAAGCGCGCACCAGCAAACTGATCATCAACAAAGCCGCGGCGAAAGTGTGCGGCATCACGCTATCCCCCGAGTTCCTGAAATCAGCCGATCGCGTGATTGAGGAGTAATTTTCCAAAGCGTATCAGTGCAGCGAAATGAAGTAGAAATAGTTTCCACTTAAAAATGCCCTTCTTAACTCTTCGTGACCTTTGTGACCTTCTGTTTAAAAAATGATTTGAACAGAAGGTCACAAAGGACACGAAGAAGTGTGAAGAAGGGAAAGGTGGAATCCCATTGCCGTCAATCGGCTAAAGAGATACTCGAAAGTACGCCAGACTATGCAGATCAGTACGGAAGCGAATGGTGAGTACCTGCAAATGCGAGTCGTCGGACGGCTCGACAACGAGTGGTCTGCGCACCTGTCGAAGGCCCTGGACGAGGCGATTCGCAATGGGTCGCATTCGATCATCATGGATTTGACCGAGGTCGAGTACCTCAGTTCGGCCGGCATCGGGGCACTCGTGCGGGCCCACAAACAGTTCCAGGCGATCCATGGTTTCTTCGGAATTGGGACGGCGGCTCCTCAGGTCTCCGAGGTCATCCGCCTGACGGGCCTCTCCAAGATGCTCCTGATTGATCCGGCCAAACTCCCTAAGGCGGCGCCCCGTTTTCAAAGCACGGTCATGCCCGAGTTTCGATTTGCGGCATTCGGGGGGATGCTGTTCGAGGTCTACGACATCGAACCTAAGGCCACATTAACGGCCCAATTGATTGGCAATCCCGACCGTCTGGCACGCTCGACGTATGGCAGCCCGCAATGCCATCCGTATGCCTTTCCGGAGAATAGTTTTGGCCTGGGGCAGGGGGCTTTCGGGAGTGATTTCGCCGACTGCGCGAATCGCTTCGGCGAGTTTCTTGCAGTGGGAGGTTCCGCCGCTCAATTGCCGACGAACGGAACCGGCAAGCCCGACTATCAACGGGGCACGGGGGATTTTGTCCCCACGGTGCAGATGTTGTATGGCTTACGGTGCGAGGGAAATTTCGCCCTCCAACATCGGTTTGAACCCCACGATCCGACGGAGAAAATCACCTTTTCCAAGCTGGTCGAGCAATCGTTGAATCTCTCGAAGAGCAATCTCGCCGGCATGGTCTTCCTGGCCGAAACGGCGGGACTTGTCGGGGCCTCGTTGCGACGTTCGCCCGCGGTTGCCGACGAGGGTTCCACCGACAAGTTTGCTCATCCCGAAGTGCGCCGGTGGCTCTCCTTCAGCCCCGAACGAGTCTATCCGCACTCGCTGGCTCTGATCGTGGGTGTGGCCGCGCGAGGTGCACCGACTCAACAGGATCGACTCGCTTCGTTGTTACGACCACTGAGCCCGCAATCAGTGATATCCGGACACTTTCATGCGGCCGTGTTTTCCTATCGTCCCTTCAAGAAGCGGAAGCTCAACCTGGAAGAAACGGTGACGACTTTGTTTGAATCCGAAGACCTGCAAGGCGTGCTGCATTTGCTGCACGACGACCGGCCGATTATCGGTTGCGGCGAGAGCGAGTTTGTTCGCGGAGCCTGCTGGATCAGCCCCGTGGCGACGGTACAGCAGGAGGGAGCGTAACATGACGTTGCTCGTTGGTTCCTTCACGATGGGGTTGATCTTATCCCTGCTGGCCCTCGGGGTATTGATCAGCTTCCGCGTCCTCTCCTTCCGCGATCTGACTGTCGACGGCTCGATCACGCTGGGTGGTTCGGTAGCCGCCATTTTGCTGGCGTCGGGCTGGAACCCGTGGCTCGCGACCCTGATTGCCTTCTTCGCGGGGGCCATCGCCGGCACGACGACCGGCATCCTGGCGACACGCTTTCAGATCAACGGCTTGCTCGCCGGAATTCTGGTCATGACCGGCCTGTACTCGGTCAACCTGCGAGTCATGGGGAAGAGCAATCTCCCTCTGATGAAAGAAACAACGCTGGTCACGTTTGCGCAAAGTTTTGCCTCGTCCGAGGCCAAGTGGTCGTTTGGCCGCTGGGAAGTTTCGGTCCAGGATATCTGCGTCGTCGTGATGGTGGCCGGACTGATCAGTAGCGTGGCGTTGCTGATGTATGCCTTCTTCCGCACCAATCTCGGCCTGGCCATGCGGGCGACCGGCGACAACGACCAAATGATTCGAGCACTCGGCGTCGAGGTCGGCTGGATGATGACGTTCGGGCTGGCACTGTCGAACGCACTGGTCGCACTGGCAGGGGCACTACTCGTGCAATACCAAGGCTTTGCCGACGTTCAGATGGGAATCGGCATGGTCGTCTGGGGGTTTGCGAGCGTCATCATCGGCGAATCGCTGGTCGGGTCCAGGCAGATCGGATTGTTGCTGGTCGGAGCCGTGATGGGGTCGATCTTGTTCCGGCTGCTCGTGGCGATCGCACTGCGGTGGGGACTCAATCCGAACGATCTCAAACTGGTCACGGCGGTGTTTGTGTTTGCGGCTTTGGTCCTGCCGGATGCAATCACCCATTTGCGAAAACGAATGGCATCAACGTAAGGGGTTGTCGGCCCTACAAAGAGATCGTCCTCATGCTGGAACTCGAAAACATCGCGAAGACCTTTCACGCTGGCACCCCGAACGAGGTACGTGCGTTGCGAGGGGTCAGTCTGAAAATTGAGCCCGGTTCGTTTGTGATCGTCATCGGCACGAACGGCTCGGGGAAATCGACCTTATTAAACGCCGTTGCGGGCAGTTTTATCGTGGATACCGGCCGGCTGAAGCTGAAGGGGCATGAGATCACGCGCTGGCCCGAACACCGGCGAGCCCAGTTCATCGGACGCGTTTTTCAGAACCCCTTCAGCGGGACAGCTCCCTCGATGACAATTGCGGAGAACCTGGCCCTCGCGGCGAAACGTGGGCGGGCGCGTGGCCTGGGTTGGGCGCTGGGTTCCTCCGTCAAAACCGATCTGTACGAACGCGTCCGGGCGATGGGATTGGGACTGGAAGACCGCCTGGATAATGCCATCGGCAGCCTGTCGGGCGGGCAGCGACAATCATTGACGCTCCTCATGGCAGGACTCCTCAAACCCGATCTGTTGTTGCTCGATGAACACACTGCGGCGCTGGATCCGAAGAGTGCAGATCAGGTCATCCGACTGACGGAAGAGATGATTCGTCGAGACAAACTGACGACGATGATGGTCACCCACTCCATGCATCAGGCCGCGAATCTCGGCGACAGGTTGATCATGATGGTGCAGGGCCGGGTGCTGCACGATTTCCAGGGTGCGGAAAAGCAACGCCTCTCGCCTGAGGATCTTCTGGCACGGTTCGAAGAGGTCCGCTGTTCCGAGCAACTCGATGAAACGGCGTCGGAAATGCTGAGCCGACAGTATGTCTAGAAATGGGGGCTACGGGTAATTCATCACCGCTTTCCCAATCCAGTCCCTTCTCCGCATGCGCCAATCACGTCCTGCGGATGGATCTGGATGAAAAAGTGTGAAGAATCACCGCAAGCCCAAATTCACCGAATGCGCCACGAGAATAGATGAAATTGTCGTAATTCTGGACCAATTTTGTCCATCTTCAAGCGCCGCTTGCGTTTAACTCATCAAGTTATTGCACCAAAAATTTCTTCCCATCGAAAAATTTAATGCTATAATTTCGGCGAAGTAGGGTGGAGCAGACTGTTTCGCATTCCACGGTGGCGGGGACCGTGTCGATTGTAGCGAACTTTCTCACTAGCACGATCGCACGCAAGATGCAGTGCGAGATCTCTTCATCGCTGGTACTCGAAAAAGTGTGCGGACAAGGACGGATAGTCTGCGCGCGGGCCGCTGATCATTCGAATTTTGCTATCGAGAACACGTTTATGTTGCGTTCCTGGCTGGGGCGGATCTCACATCCCTTGGGGAAAAACAGTCGTCGAAACTGGGAATTTGACCGGACCACCGCGGTCGAATCACTGGAATCACGCGTTTTGTTGTCGGCGACAACGGGTGATCAGGAAATGTTCGTCCACCCCAACTATGAGGTGCTGACGGATGCGGTGTCACCCAATGCGACTTCCGGTCCGACCGGCTTGTCTCCAGCTCAGATTCGTCAGGCCTATGGATTTAATAGTATCACGTTCGCGAACGGAACCATCGTGGGGGATGGAACGGGAACAACGATCGCGATTGTTGATGCCTACGACAATCCGAATATCGCCAGCGATCTGCATCAGTTCGACCTGCAATACGGACTGCCCGATCCTGTCTTTACCAAGGTGAATCAAACTGGCGGAACGACGCTTCCCAGGGCAGATGTCGGGTGGGCCGGTGAGATTGCCCTGGACGTCGAGTGGGCTCATGCCGTCGCGCCGGGGGCCAAAATCCTGCTGGTCGAGGCCAAAAGCAACTCCATGTCGGACTTGATGGCTGCCGTGGACTATGCCCGGCACGCTCCTGGCGTGGTTGCCGTTTCCATGAGCTGGGGGGGCAGCGAATATGCTGGCGAAACCAGCTATGACAGCTATTTCACCACTCCCGCCGGCCATACGGGTGTCACGTTTTTCGTCTCCAGTGGTGATAACGGTGCGCCCGCCGAATACCCCGCCTCCTCTCCCAATGTGGTCTCGGTAGGCGGCACGACACTGAACGTCTCCAGTAACGGCACCTACCAGAGCGAAACGGGTTGGGGCGGCAGCGGTGGCGGTCCGAGCAAGTACGAATTGCAGCCCTCTTATCAGAAGGGCGTGGTGACTCAATCGACGACGGCTCGCACCGGACCGGATGTTTCGTACGATGCAGATCCCAACACGGGCGTCTCGGTCTACGATTCCTATGGAAACACGGCAGCCAGACCATGGAGCCAATATGGTGGAACGAGCGCCGCAGCACCCCAATGGGCGGGTCTGATTGCCATCGCCGATCAAGGCCGGGCCCTGGCCGGATTGGGTTCGCTGGATGGAATCACCCAGACGCTGCCCAAACTGTACACGCTGCCCGCGGCCTATTTCCACGATGTGACAAGCGGTTCGAGCACAGGCAGCCCTCATTATACCGCCTCGGCAGGCTATGACCTGGTGTCCGGACGAGGTTCGCCGATTGCCAACCTTGTGGTGAGCGGATTGGTGGGAACAAGCTCCACCACACCGCCGCCCCCGACGACCCCTGTAGCGACGCATTTTGTCATCACGGCCACGGCCGCCAGTACGGCTGGCACTGGTTTCAGTATTGTCGTCAAGGCCCTGGATGCCTCGAACAATGTGGTGACGGGTTACCGCGGAACCGTCCATTTCACCAGTTCCGATGGGGCGGGAATCATCCCCGGTAACTACACGTTCACGACCGCGGACAACGGAGTCCACACCTTCAGCGGAGTGACGCTCAAGACAGCGGGCAGCCAGAACGTGAAGGCCACCGACACGGCGAGCAGTTCACTGACCGGTACCGCCAACATCCTGGTGACACCCGCAGCAGCCAATCATCTCGCCTTCAGTCAAGGCCCGGCCAACACCACGTTGAACGCGACCATCAGCCCGGCGGTCACCGTGCGGATTCTCGATGCCTATAACAATGTACTGACCAGCGACTACTTGGACGTGGTGACGATCGCGATTGGCACCAATCCCAGCGGCGCAACACTCAGCGGCACGACCTCGCTCACCGTCGCGGGCGGGGTGGCCACTTTCAACAATCTCTCGCTCAATCAGTTGGGGAACGGCTACACGCTGACAGCTCGTTCGGGAACTTTGAGTGCCGTGACATCGAGCACTTTCAATGTCGCCTCGGCCAGCAAGGTACTCGAAGCGTTCGATTACTGGAGTTTGAACAACTACTATTACCTGGGCAGCCGCTATTCGTCACTCGAGACGACAACTTCCGCCGCACACGATGGCAGTTACGGCCTGCGGGACTACAGCGGTACCGACTGGGTCTTCCGCAACGACTCGTCCACGCAGGTCAAGCAGGGAGACACCATTTCGGTGTGGGTCAGGTTCGTCGGCAGCGCGACCGGAACAGCTGCGTTTGGATTTGGCGCCACAGTGAACGGGACACTCTCGATCGTGGCATCCGCCTCCACGAATCAATTGCTGTTAGTGAACAACTCCGGCTATGGCGCGTCAACGATCGCCGCATCGAGCGAGGTTTGGCAAGCCAACCATTGGTATCGCCTCGAGGTCAACTGGGGCGCAACCGGTAGTATCGTCGGCAAGGTTTACGACACCAACGGCACCACACAATTGCAGTCGGTTGCCGGGACCAACACGGCAATCAAGTCGGGGGGAATCGCCTTCAGGACCTATGGCGGAACGGCCAACTGGGACACCGTTCAAGCCGCGACCGGAGTGAACACCCTCGCGAAACAGCAGTCCGTGCAAGTGCTCAACCTCTCCAACACTTCGGGGACGCAACCGACGACGAGTACATCCGGCACAACGATCGGGGGAATCGATTCCTCGACAACGGACGATGTCGCTGGAGATTCAGGTAGCGGCTCGATTTCCTGGACGACCGGGGGGGACGATTCCGGTAACACAGGCCGGAAGCATCACGGTCACCGCGCCCATCGAGCGTCGCATCACGCTCAAACTGAATCTACATCCGGCTCAGTTCTCGACGAGATTTTCCAAGACTTGTTTTAGTGCGATGGGCAGCCCAGATTCTTGAATCTGGCCTGCCCGATCTCGCCACAAATGAAATCGTTAAACGCTCTAATTTGAATGCCGCAGGGCCTTACCCGGCTTCTTGCCAGAATGAGTTCCTCGTTCGAGTACGATCACTCCGTTGACCACCACGAACTGAATGCCCTCGGAATATTGAAACGGCTCGGTGTAGGCGGCTTTGTCGATGATGGTGGCCGGGTCGAAAATCACCAGATCGGCGAAGTTCCCAGCCCGGATCAAGCCTCGGTCGCGAATGCCGAGTTTGCTGGCATTGAGAGATGTCATCTTGCGGATGGCATCTTCCAGCTTGAGCACCTTTAGCTCGCGAACATAGGCTCCCAGGACACGTGGAAAGGTCCCAAAGTTGCGAGGGTGCGGATTGCCGCGTCGTAGCGGTCCATCAATGGCATAGGCCGATCCATCCGATCCAACTGAGCACCACGGTTGCATCAAAGCGGTCGTCATATCCTCTTCGGTGTGATGTGCGTAGACCGTGCTGACGCTGCCTCCCTCCTGGATCAAGTAGTCGAGAAACTCGTCCACCAGATCGGGCGGCGGCGTCTTTCCCTTGACCCGCGACGCCAGCACTCGATCCATGGTGAGCCCCTTGTAGGTGGTCTCCTTGCTGATCAACATGCGGCTCCAGTCGCTGCCGACCGCCGTGTAATGGTTATACCAGTCGGGAAGTCCCTCTTTGATTTCTCGCTTGAGTCGCGGACGTTGTGCCGGATCTTTAAGTCGCTCCAGAAGTTTTTCCGTTCCCCCTTCATGAACCCACGGTGGAACGATGCTCGCAAGATCGTTATTCCCCCGCGTGTAAGGATAGACGTTGGCCTGCACATTAACACCTTTCGCTCGGGCTGCGTCGATCAGACCGACGATCTGCCCCATTCGCCCCCAGTACTTTTGATCGGCAATCTTCAGATGAATGATGTCGACCGGAATGCCGGCGCGCTGGCCGATATCAATGGCTTCCGTTATCGCTTCAAACACACCCGAGCCTTCATTCCGGATGTGCGAGGAATAAATCCCGCCCGCTTTTTTCACTTCGCGGCAGAGTTCCACGATGTCGTCAGTCGTGGCCAGCAACCCGGGAGGAGTGGCCAGCATGTTCGACATTCCCATCGCACCATCGGCCATCGCCTGCCGGATCAGTTCGTGCATCTGTTGGCGTTGCTCGGCAGTCGGACGTTCGAACGAGTCTCCCATGACACAGCGCCAGACTCGCCCCATCCCCACATACGACGCGACATTTACCGCAGAGCCTTCTTGTTCGAGGGTCTTGAAGTACTCGTCGAAGGTCGTCCAGCGAAGTGTCTTCCCGCGAACGGACAATTTTTGAGGAGCCAACTTGCCTTGGGAAGGAGCCGCGGAATCTGATTCACCCAGGACTTCGGTGGTGACTCCCTGACGAATCTTGCTCTCGGCCAGACCGTCTTCTAACAACAAAATGTCGGAGTGGGAATGAATATCGATGAACCCCGGCGAGACGATCATCCCCGCGGCATCAATCTCACGAATCCCCGCACCGGCCGGAATGCGACCCACCGCCGTGATCCGATCGGCCTGCACTCCCACATCACCAATAAACCAGGGATTTCCCGTCCCATCGACAACCCGGCCATTGCGAATGATGAGGTCATAGCGGGTCGGTGCCGCATCCTGCGCCAGTGCGCAGGGCACTCCCAATACCATCGCCAGACACAGACCTACGACACCATTGATGAACCATCGCATAGCAGCCTCGGCGAGTTTTCCAGGAAGACTGGGAGGACTAAAACTCTGTACGAGACTTGTATCTGAATTCGAGGCAGATCGCGACACCGTGCAGGCAATTCAAGCTCGAAACGCCTATTTCGAAGTTGCGCTGGATCTGCTTGTCTCAAATGGAAGAATTCAGAATATCTCACGCAAAGGCGCCAAGGCGCAAAGAAGAAAAAGCGTTCGCCCAGTTGAGCATTAGAACTTTGCGCCTTGGCGCCTTTGCGTGAGATTATTCTTCAATGGCTACGCCAGATTACTCTCTAAAAGTAGTCATTCCGACGACTGCCGTCGAAACCGGCCCGTCGTGAGACAACAGTGTTTAAAGAGCTTGCTCGAGCCGCACGGACAGAGGTCGTTGCGGCCCAATTTTTCTTCGAGTTGCTTATCGCCGTGAACGAGGCGTTCGCCCCGTTTGACGTGCGTTTCCGAGGGGAAGCCCTTACGACGTTTGCTCATGGGCTCGAAAGCAGGACTGTTCTTCGAAGTGGTTGTGTGACATGATCCGTCTCCTTTCACGAGATTGAAATGGGCGATATCACGTACTATGACAACCGAATTTCGATGAGGTTCGCGCTCTCCGTTGCCCGAGTCTCTGAGTCGGGTACTCCTCAGAGACCACCCGACTCGGAGAGTCGGGCTACGGAAATTCCCGACTCTGCGAGTCGGGTTCTGGACAACCTACACTTCCACCGTCTGGAATCTCTTCACCACAATCGGATCATGATCGCAGAAATCGTGCAGAATCCCCGCCATCGCCTGGGCCGCTTCGCCTTCGCCGTGAACGATAAACGCCTGGCTGATTCCTGAACTCCGGCCCAGGTGCCCGCACCACCAGCGAAAATCTTCCGAGTCGGCGTGGGCTGAAAGTCCGTTTAATGTTTCGACGCGTGCCTTCAGTGGATACTCCTGATTGAAAATGCGGACATACGGACGATGTTCCACCAGGCGCCGGCCCAGAGTATTTTCTGCCTGGAAGCCGATGATCAGGACAATGTTCTTCGGGTCTGAGATCCCATGCTTCAAATGATGAACCACGCGACCGTTTTCGCACATGCCGCTCGACGCGATGATCACCATCGACCCCGGCTGCTTGTTGAGCGCGATGCTTTCCTGCTGATTGCCGATGTAACGCAGGCCAGGAAACATGAACGGGTCTTCGTCCTCATGCAGCATTTTCTGCGCGTCGTCATCCAGGATATCCACGTGCTGACTATGGACTGCGGTCAGCTTGCGCGAGAGTGGACTGTCGACATAGACAGGAACTTTCGGCAGTTCACCAGAGTTATACAGCTCATTCAGAAAGTAGACGACGTTCTGGGTGCGTCCCAGGGCGAAGGCGGGAATGATGACCTTGCCGCCCGTTCCGTGGACTTCGCGGATAATCTTTAAGAGTGCGGCTTTCAAATCGCCGGGATCGGGATGAATTCGGTTCGCATAGGTTGATTCGGTGATCAGGATCTCGCAATCATCGATGAGTTCCGGATCACGTAACACGGGCAGCTTGCGACGGCCCAGGTCACCGGTGAAAACGACTCGCCGAATGTCGCCCTTTTCGCGAAACTCCATCTCGGTAATCGCCGAGCCGAGAATATGCCCCGCATCGCGGAACCGAATCCGCAGTTCGGGAGCCAGTTCGTGCCATTCGCCGTACGACAGCGGTTCAAATAACCGGGCCACGTGTTCGGCGTCTTCGATCGTGTAGAGGGGCAGGATCGGTGGGAGATTCGTCGCCCGATGCCGCATCAGGTAGCGTGAATCTTCTTCCTGAATCTTGGCGCAATCCAGCATCATGAGATCGGCAACATCCGCCGTGGCCGCGGTACAAAAGATCGGACCACGATAGCCAGCCTTAAAGAGTCCCGGCAGATTACCGCAGTGATCGACGTGAGCGTGCGAGAGGATCACCGCGTCAAGTTCCGTTGGGATGCACGCGAAGGTCTCATTCTTATGGCGGCATTCCGTGCGATGCCCCTGAAACAAACCACAATCGAGCAACACTCGCAGCTTACCGCATTCGATCAAGTGCTGACTGCCAGTGACTTCTCCGGCGGCACCCAGGAAGGTGATTTTCATATGAGGATCGTACTTTCATGGAGATTAGCGGCAGGCTGAATGGCGCACCGTTGTCTGTGTTCGTGGTCGTCGAACGGACCGAGTACTTTACTTTAGCAACCGGGTTCGGCGATTCCGATCCCATTCAGACTCGTTGACAATGATTTGGCGCCGTACAATGCCGGAATGAACATGGTTTGAGATTCATGAGCGGCACGGCGCTAGCCGCCGGTGATTCAATAAAGTTTGATACTAAAACACCGGTGGCTAGCGCCATTCCGCTCACCAGCGGTGAAACGCTGTCGCCCGGCAAATAAGGATGGCTGCAATGAAAATTCCGCATCAATGGCGAGCCTGGACAGGCGCGGTAATGCTGTGTGTCGGTCTGGGTGCAGATCCCGCTCCAGCAAAGAAGACTCCTGCCGCACCGGCTGGCGACAAGCCGGCAGCCGCGGCCAAGCTCCAGCCGCTGAATAAACAGGAAACGGTGCTCCTGGATGTGGCCAACAAGCGTCTGGTGTTGAAAGGCCGCGTCTGTCTGAAGAAGGGGGCGCTGGAACTCCTGTGCTGCTTGAAGCAGACCAAAGAGCATGAAGCCATTCTCAGCGTCGACACCAAGGCCTACGTCGTACATGCCGGTCTGTTGGCACTCGGGGCAGAGCAGGGCACTCCGGTGCAATTCGATCCGGCGTTCAAACCTCCCACCGGGCAGCAGATCGATATCTTCGTCAACTGGACGGACCCCAAAGGCAAGGCTCACCGCGTACCGGCCCAGGAACTGATTCGCTATGTCACGTATCGCTTCTATTCGGAAAAACTCGAGAAATTACCGCCCGATGTGAAGATCACCGAACGCCTCGATGAGATGCGATTCGATACCAAGAACAAGGAATTGCTCTGGTACGGACCGATGACCGATGAAGCCAAGAAACGCTATCTGGCGATGACGCAGGACAAGGCCTTCCGCAAATGCATTGAGAGTTTTTACGCTCGCACGCAACCGCGGCAGATGGATGCCCATTGGGTCTTCGGCGGCAGCGGATACTACCTGGATGAGCAGACTAAAGAGAAATACTATCGCGCGGAAGACGGCGATTTGATCTGTGTGGCCAACTTCGGCAGCGCGACCTTGGACATCGCTTCTCGCAGTGGAAACGGTGCCGAAGAACTGCTGTTCGAAGCCTGGACCGAACGCTTGCCGGACGTGGATACGGCCGTGACGATCGAACTGATCCCGGTCTTTGGCAAACCCAAAGCTACGGAGTCGCCCAAGGCTGAGAAGCCCGAAGGGGAGAAGAAGGCCCCCGCTAAGTAGCGTGATGGCTACTTTGACTTCGTCAATGCTGCCAAATCTTCAAAGTACCGAGGGTACGTCTTGGCCGTACATCCCGGATCCGCGATGTGGATTCCGGGAGTTTTCAAGCCGATCAATGCGAAACTCATCGCCATGCGGTGATCGTCGTAGGTGGCGATTGTCGTCGGGTTCATCGGGCCGGGATGAATCGTCAGGCCGTCGTCCGTTTCATCCACCTGTAGACCGAGTCGACGCAGTTCGGTCACTAAAGCGGTGATGCGGTCGGTCTCTTTGAACCGCATGTGTTTCACGTTATAGATCCGGGTCGGACCTTGCGCGAACGGAGCCACAACCGCCAGGGTCTGGGCTGTGTCGCTGATCGCATTCATGTCGATTTCGATACCTCGTAGAGGCTTGCCGCGAACGGTCACCGAATCTTGATCGTAGTGAATCGCGCAGCCCATCTGTTCGAGGGCTTCGACGAAATGGATGTCACCTTGCAGGGACCATCTCGACAAGCCTTCGACAGTAATCTCACCCCCGGTGATCGCCGCCATCGCGAAGAAATAGCTGGCCGCCGAGGCATCGGGTTCGATGTCGTATTGATTGGCTTTGTAGGCTTGCGGCTGAATGCAATAGAGGCCGGGTTGCGGTGTCTGCACCTGAACCCCGAACTTGGCCATGACCCCCATCGTCATGTCAATGTACGGTTCCGAAACGAGATGCCCGTCAATCTGAATATCCAGCGGACCATTCGCCGCCGGCGCCGCCATCAACAGCGCACTCAGAAACTGGCTGGAGACGCTGCCCGGAACGTGCGTAATTCCACCCTGCAATCCAGATGCTCGCACGACGACAGGAGGACAGTCGGTACCGAGCTCGCAATCTAGATCCACGCCGAGTTGCTGGAGCCCTTTGACCAATTCCCCGATCGGCCGTTCCCGCATCCGCTCATTGCCATCGAGCCGATACGTTCCGTGACCCAAGGCACACATCGCGGTCAAAAACCGGATACTGGTGCCGCTGTTCTCGAGCCACAAGTCGGCCTGTTGATTGGGAATCTGCCCCCCGCAACCCGTGATGTCGACGGTACACGCCACCGCATCATGCTGAACCTGCAAGCCCAATCGCCGCAGGCTGTCGATCATCACGCGAGTATCCTGGCTGTCGAGGACTCCCTGTAAACGCGATGCCCCCTGCGCCAGCGCAGCCACAATGAGGGCCCGGTTGGTGAGACTCTTGGATCCCGGAGGACGAATTCGCCCCTGAACGGGGCCCGCAACAGGGATCACCTCGATAACATCCGGCATACCGCAATACTTTCCTCTCAGAACAGGCATTTTTCAAAAGACCACATACTTGTGCGAACGATTCATCCTACACAATGCTGGGCGTTCTCGAAACTGCCAAGATAAAGCTTGAGAAAGGCAGCTCAAAATCGACGTAAGTTGTTCTGATTACAGGTATTTAATGGCAGATAATGACAGATTTTGACCGTCAGTGAGTGCTGTTAAGGAAATTCGGCAGCACAACAGATATTTGCTGCAAAGCACATGCCCTAAATGCCCCGTGGCGGACGCTGCTAGCGTCCGAGTATCACGGACGCTAGCAGCGTCCGCCACGGGGCATTACTCCCACATGCCGCTGGCTCGCAACAGGGCCTCGTGGACTATGAGGTCATGTTCGGGAGTAAAATCGGGCGATTTCTTCCCGGTGATGACGGCCGCGAATTCTCGAAGATCGCTGATCTGGAGCGTGGCGGCGGGGAGCTCGATGCGCTCCCAATCCGCCTGGCCGCGACGGAAGATATCAATGGGTTGTATCTGGCGGTTGCCGAGGTGTCCGCTGCCCAAATGTGGGATAACGCACGCTCCTTCGGTCCCGTAAACTTCGATCCGCCGCGAGAGAGGCGCGACTTCCAATGCGGGAACCTCAATGATTCCCCAGCCCTGCTGCTGGGTGAAGACTGCGACTCCATTATCGACGAACTGCCGTGTGGCCGCGGGGTCACAGACCGTGTGATGATGTGCGAGGAAGGGCGAAATCGCGACGGGTTTCCCCATCGTGGCCACGATCAGGTCCACCAGATGTCCAGCCATCTCGAAGAAGATACCGCCCGGATAGCCGCTCAATTCGCGCACATATTCATCGTAGCTCGACAGATCTTTGGGCAGCCGGCCACGAAATTCGTAGATCTGACCGAGCTCCCCCCGTTTAACGCGTGCCAGCAGTTCCTGAACCGCTGACATATAGCGAAACAGATAAATCATCTGCACATGCAGATGTTTTTGATGTGCCGATTCCAGCAGCATTTTAAACGGTTGAAAGCGGTCTCCGGCGGGTTTTTCGAGCAAGACGGGGCGACCACTGTCGATAGCCATCGCGGCCCACTTGAGGTTCTCGTGGACCCGCCCCTCAACGATGACACCGTCAAGTTTTTCGTGCAATAAATCTTCTGCTGAGGCATGCCACACGAATTGAGGCTGCAGCGTCTTCCAAGCTTGCTGACGCTGTAAGACGACCTGCGGCTCAGGATCGAAACCCCCGATGAGCTGAAATTCGTCAGGGTATTTGGCAATCTGCGCGACCAGTCCGGCGGTGTGGACGTGCCACATTCCCAGAATTCCCAACCGGATCGGCATAACGTGTTCCCAGATTTGGACTGCGAAATATCGTCAATTCCTTACCATCAGTGAGTGCGTTACAATACCCGATTGCAAATCACAGGGAAAATGAGAAGCGATTTCATCGGAAAGGTTCGGACAGCGCTGTATGGATCACGAGCAGGAAGAAGAATCGGAACACTCGTTCTACGAGTTTGATCTGGCCGAACCGATCGTGAAGGCGATTCGCGAGACGGGCTACTCCGTCCCTACCCCCATCCAGGTGCAGGCGATTCCGCTCATCATGGAAGGGAGGGATGTTTTGGGCTGCGCTCAAACAGGAACCGGCAAGACGGCCGCCTTCGCTCTCCCCGTGATCCATCGGTTGACTCAGTGCCGCCAGCCCCCGAAGAACCAGATTCGCAAGGTCCGAGCCCTCGTCCTGACGCCGACTCGGGAACTGGCCGCACAGGTTGACGAAAGCTTTCGGACCTACGGCAAGCATAGTCCGCTGCGACACGCATTAGTCTTCGGCGGCGTCGGCGCCACGCGACAGATCAAGACGCTCAAGCCGGGTGTCGACATTCTGGTGGCCACACCGGGTCGCTTACTGGATCTGTTGAAGCAAGAGCACGTCGACTTGGGATATGTCGAGATCCTGGTACTCGATGAAGCCGACCGGATGCTCGATATGGGCTTCCTGCCCGATGTCACCGAACTGATCCGCGAACTGCCGACCGCACGGCAGACGTTGTTCTTTTCAGCCACCATGCCGCCGGACATCGTCGATCTCGCATCGAGCATCCTGCAGGATCCGGCCGAGATCCATGTGGCCCCTGAACATCCCACGGTCGAAGCGGTCGACCAATACGTCTATCATGTCGAAAAGCACAACAAGCTGCAACTGTTGATGCATTTCTTGATGTCGCGCCAAGCCAGCCGCGTGCTGGTGTTCGTCAAGATGAAGCATCATGCAGACCGAGTCGCCGGGCAACTGGTTCGGCATGACATCAAGGCCGACGCCATTCACAGCGACAAGACTCAGTTGATGCGTGAAAAGGCCCTGGCCGATTTCAAAGCCAATCGGGTGAATGTCCTCGTCGCTACGGATATCGCAGCACGAGGAATTGATGTCGACGGTATCACGCACGTCGTGAATTACGATGTTCCGCGCGATTGCGAGACCTACGTGCATCGCATCGGGCGCACGGCACGCGCGGGTAATCGCGGGATCGCGGTCACCTTCTGCGAGCCTGAGGATGAGGACGCCCTGCGAGCCATCGAGCGTTTTATTCGCTGCGTTCTGCTCGTGGAAACAGATCATCCGGAGTATCCCCCAGCCCCGACGCGGGCCCCTGAGTTGCAGCGTGAAGCCCCGAGCGATCGCGCGAAAACCCGCCATCGTCGCGGCCGATCCAAAAAGGAAGTCGCCAAAGAAAACAAAGAGACCACCGCGCCACGATCAGCAGTGGGGCAGGACATTAAACCTCGCCGGCAGCCGCCCCGGGAAAAACAGTTTCGACCAGAGAAGCAAGGCAAGAAGCGGTCGGGGCAAACCCGCAAACGGGGATGATGTGTAGCGGAACGTCGTCAGACTTCCGCCGCATTACCATCGACTTTGATTTTTCGTCGTCCTCAAGCAACCGTCACAGCTAATCGTAAGAATTCTTACGAATTCTTCTACGGCCAGTTTCACGACAGCTTTTGATCTGCAGCCACGATAATATCGTACGTGGCGCGCGGGTCTTCCGTCGCACGCAGCTCATCTAAGAATCCGGGCAACTGGATCATCCGCCCGAGGCGTGCCAGGACTTGCAAATGCGTTCTGGAATCGCGGCAGAGCACCAGAAAATAAATATCGGACAACGCACGTTTGGGCGCTCCGAAGGGAATGCCTGAAAACGTCCGGCCGAATGCGATCAGCGATTCACCGAGGGCGTCCGGCATCGGGGTCCGCGTGTGGGGGATGGCGACGCCGTTTTCAAATCCCGTCGAGCACGCGGCCTCACGTTCCAACATCGCCTTCAAGATCGACGACGGTTCCCATACCTGCCAGGTGCGACCTGCGACTTCCAGCAATGACTCCAGCACCGAACGCTTGGTCCGGGCTTCGAGCGGCACTTGAACGAGGTCCGGTTTTAGCAGACTCGTGACGGGGAGCTGTGGATCCAGTTCGGTGGACCGCTGAGCTCCTTCCAGTTGTAAGAGTTCAGCATCACTGTAACCGCGGATCTCCTGCTCCAGCCACTGGGTGACCTCGGCGGGATGAAACTGCCACTGGTCATTAATCTTCCGGCCTGGCAGATTTCCACGCTGCACCAACCGTTCGACTTCTCGGCGATCTCGACCAAGCCGCAAGGCCAGCTCATCCAGGTTGAGCAGTTGATGATCCATAATGCTCTCCTGGAATTAGATGGCTCCGCGGTGGTCACCTCAAGTCATCTCGGGATGCTTGAAATCGAACCCCAAACGGAGATTCGACTCCAGGAGTTTACTCGGTTAGCGCATCGCAGCCAACTCTTCGAAGGTTTGCCGAGTCGCTTGCAGGAGTTGGGCATAGCTGCCATTCCGGGCCAGGCCTGACATCAAGGGAGCTTCGTAGAATCCGCGATATCCGAATGCTTCCAGAGCTGCGACCGTTTCCGCAACGGGCAGTGAACCGGTCCCCAACAGACAGCGGTCCATGCCGCTGGTCGGCTGCTGATGGCAGTCACCAAGCTGCACCAGGCGAATCCACGGCAGCAATTCGGGGATCCGTTCCAGCAGTCGCGGCGTATTCCGCAGATGGAATAAATCGAGGTTCAAACCAATCTGAGGATGCTTGCAGTCGGCGAGAAAGTCGAGCATCTTGTCGAGCGAATCGAGGAAGCAGCCATCCCCGGCAAACGCTTTGTCGACCGGCTGCAGAGCAATCTGCACGCCCGATTCACCCGCCACATCCGCGACTCGCTGCAGTGCTTCAATGATCATTCGGCGACCATGATTCACCGTGTAAGAACCGCGGGTTCCGGGCAGCACAACCAAACACGAGGCTTCCAAAGCCTGGGCGGTCTTCACGGCTTCGAGTGCATCGGCGATCGCCGCTTCGTGCGCTTCCCCATCAGAGTAAGCGAAGCCGCCAGCCCAAGAGAGGCTGGAGATCGTGAGCTCCCGTTCTTTCACCAGATCAACCGAGCGAAACTCGCCGAAGTCCTCAACCTTGAAACGCCAGGCACCGAAGGCCCGCACTCCAAACAGGCTGTAGGCCTCAATATCGTGTTTGAAACTCAGTCGTCGAGTGGTGGTTTGATGATAAGCCAGTCGTTCGAGAAGGGGCCAGGTTTCGCAAATCGGTTTCACTTGTGACGGCATGAACGATTTGCGGTTAACGAGCGAACGTTTATCTCGAGCCAAGATGGTCTCACTGTGCTGAAGGAATTGATCCAAGTTTCGAGCGTTTGGCCAGTTTTCATCCTGCAGGCCTGGCTTGAAACCAGCACCCCTGCAATTCGGCCACTACCCCCAAGCCCACTGCTGCCTGCGCCGCAACCGGTACCAAAACCAATTGCAGCACTATCACGTGATATCAGGCAGAGTTGGTCTGACACGCAATTCGCGAATGCCGTGCCACTGTTTCTGAATTCTTCGAAACACCGAATTCTCAATCAGGCTATGAGGCTTAAACACTGATGGAACGCGGCCCCTGGAAAATGGCTCAGTCAACTTTCCCAGCACATCAGCAGTTGACTTCAGGCTGCCAGCAGATCTGGCAGCTCGCTCGACACAACACCAGACACGTTCATCAAGCAGACTTCCCCAAGCCTGCCTGATGAACGAGATCACACTAAAAACAACTAACCCTTGGCGTTCAACGGCAACGTTGAGTCATCGGCAATATTCACCCACACATGAACGTGCGGGGTACCGCGGTAATGCCAGACGAACGCGGGACCTTCCAGACGCCAGTTGTCCCACACCCCGTCATTACCCAAATCGCCAGACTTGTAGAAGGCGAGACGACATTGATCGAGCCCCCCCTTGGCCTCCAGACATTTGCGAGCCTCGTCCTGATCGGAACTGCGATAGGGCTCGAGCAACGTCTTCAGAATGTCCTGAGCATGAGTCTTCTGGTCAGCGGTGAGTTCGCTGACTGGCAAGCCGGGGATGTCTTCCGCCTTGCCACGAAAACCAACTTGACTCTCATGAGGGGCAGTCGCGATCAACGCCTTGTCGCGCTGCTTGCCATCCAGCATCTTGAAGAGGCCGTTGGCCTTCAATGCCTGATGCCAGTAAACATTCCCCGTATGATCGGCGGGCTCGTTGAATCCACTGGCCGCGTGACCGTAGAAGATCGGTCCGCCGAAGGCCACATTGCTGGTGGTGTTGCCATCACAGCGAATGGTCAGATGGCGACCCGTCATGACAAACTCAAACTTGTCGCTGCCCGGCGTGCCGAACAGAGCGATAGTCTGGGCCTTGCCGTATCCACCGGCATCGTCCTGCAATTGCTTGCGGAGACGATCATGCCATTCAGGATTGTAGAGTCCCCAGAAGAGGGCCTCGATGATCCCTTGCTGGTCCGACGTGAAGTGCTTGCCACCGACATTCCACGCGGTGTCAGTAATATTCCAGTTGTTGGACACGTGCGTGCGGAGCACACCGCGGTCGTCCTTGTAATCCCAATCGAAACAGACTTCCGACTTCTGTTCTGGCGTGAGCGAATCGTACAACTTCTTGACGAGGTTCTCTGAAGTCGGCTTCGGCTCATCGCCCGCCACGATGATGCGCGGCAACGTCGCCACAGCAGCCGTAGCGGCAGCGGTCTTCAAGAAACGACGACGCGAAACGTCGCTCGTATTCTCGTTCTGGGATTCACAATCAGGACAACGATCAGACAACATATTCGACTCCTGCATGAGACTCGGAAGTCGCGCACGGCAAATCAGCGCCGCCACTGTTTGCTGTTATCAGTCAATTGCCAACCATTTTCAAGAGCAAGAGACCCTGCAAAAAAAGAGTTCGAGCAAGAGATAATCTGGGTAATTCCCAGCGTGGCCCTTGTCAAATGGAGGTCAACTCCCTCCAGACAATCATTCCTGTCACCTTCCATCGACCCGCAGCAGTCGCGATTATGAACCAAAGACAACTAATACACAACCACTCCCAGACGACCAAGTTGCGCTATCAACAATTCGGGCGTCGTGAAGACATCGGCCTGCAGTCCGTGTTGACGTGCAGCCTCGATATAGGCCGGGATGTCGTCGGTATAAAAGCAACGCTCGGGCGGACAGAGGATTTTTTTTAACGCCGATTCAAAGATCGCCGGCTGAGGTTTCATCGCCCCGACTTCATAAGAGAGCACGAAGTCATCGAACTCGTTCAACACTTCGAATTCACGCCGCACAAACTCGATATGAGAAATGCTGGTATTCGACAGGAGTACCAGCCGCTTCCCCTGTCGACGCAGCGACTGCAGGATCGGCACCATGGGAGCATTCAAGGTAAAAATGTCGGAAGCGGCAAGAACCAATGCCGGCAGATCGATCGGTCGCTGAAAATGGTTCTCCAGCCGAGTTCGAAACTGCGCTTCGGTGAGTGCCCCGCGTTCGAATTCGTTTTCCCAGCCTTGATCAAATAGAAGCTGCCGGATTTCTTCTTCGGAACTGCCGCAAACTTCTGCGATTTGCTGACACATCAGAGGATGGGAGAAATGCACCAGTACATTGCCCATATCGAACAGGAACGTATCAATCATGACATTGAACTTCTAGGCGAGCCCGGCGGCGTAAGCCGCCGGATTCTTCGTTGTGCTGCGTCAAAATTAAACAAGAACCGATGCTGGCACCGTCGATCACGGAATCCCGGGACTTACGCCACCGGGCTCGCCTCGATTAACTTGGGGCCATACCTTACAGACAATCGGCGTCTAATAAGAATTCCGCGTTCTCCAGCTAACCCCAATTGACGGACCGGGACGATTCGCATAAGACTCAACCATCATCAAATAAGCTGCGGACCCATCGAAGTTTATGGCTTGATGCGGCACCGTAGTATTGATCCGAACTGACATGAGGATTCTGGAATGAGCTTTGGGAATGATGAACACATCGACGCCGCGACTATGCGAGGCCGCGACTGGCCCAGCTTGCGACAGTTTTGCGTGTTCATGGAGAACCGGGTCGGCGGCTTGTACGACCTGTTACGGCACCTCGAACGCAACGAAATCCGCGTGGTCGCGTTGAGCATCGCAAACTCCGTCGACTGTGCCATCGTCCGCGTCATGGTCAACAATACCGACCGGGCCCGGGAAGTCTTTCAACTGTCGAAATTCGCGTTCTCGGAAAGCGATCTGGTTGGAGTCGAACTGCCCGACGATCCCCAGCCGTACCTTAAGATCTGTATGGCGCTGCTGGCCGCCGAGATCAATATTTCCTACACGTATCCGCTGCTCTATCGACGACACGGACGCGGCGCCATCGCCATGTATGTCGACGATGTGGAAATGGCCCTGCAAATTCTGACAGAGCAGGGTCTGACCGTCATCACCGAGACCAGCCTGGAAGATGACGACGAGTTCTTTTAAGGGGATCTGAGCACGCTTGCCAGTCCACCGCAAATCAGCCGGCACGCGCTAACGTCCGGTTCGGTTAAGCCAATCGAGTCGATTGTTGTTCCGAACCGTGGGCTAGCGCCCAGCGGCTGATTTGGCGAATAGACGATACGCACCCTACGCCTTGGCTGCGGCCAGAATCGCCTCGTAATTCGGGTGGTTGGCGATTTCCGAAACGTATTCGGAGTAGGTGATCTTGCCGGCCGGATTCACGACAAACACGGCGCGAGCCAGGCAACGATCCAGCGGACCGCCGGAGATCAATACGCCGTAGTCCTCGCCGAACTGCTTGCAGCGATGTCCGCTGAGCGTGATCACATTCTGGACGCCTTCGGCACCGCACCAGCGTTTCTGGCCAAACGGTAGATCCATGCTGACCACCAGGCACACGGCCTCGGGGAGCCCCTTGATCGACTCGTTGAAATTCTTCGTTTCCAGGTGGCAGGTCGAAGTGTCCAACGACGGAATCGTCACGATGATCCGCGTCTTCCCGGCGGAATTCGCGAGTGTCACGTCGCCCAGCGAAACGTCCTGCAACTTGAAGTCGGGGGCGGTATCTCCCGCCTTGAGGGCCGGGCCAGCCAGATCCACGGGACCACCCTTTAACGTCACTGCTGCTTTGCGAATATCCGCCATCATGTTGCTCCTGAAAGGGGAGTAAAGTGTTGCAATCGATTGTGAAACGAACGGCTGACGAATGAGCCGCTGGGGGCCAAAACCCGCCACTGGCTGCAGTATGGCGACTTGTTCCCCGGTTGCAAGCATTCGGCGGACACATGTCATAGGTCCCATCGGTCCTATCGCTTCATACAATGCATGGGACTTATGGGACGGATGGGACCAATGGGACTTATGAAAGAGGTCTCTGCAATCACCCTAAAACGCCCAGATTCCGGGACTGGTCTTGAGGTCATACCGGCAGTCGCGATAACATCCCGCGTTCGACGAACCCCCGTCGCCGAAGTCGCCAAGACTTCGGGGAGACACCGTTTACGTACGCGACCGGAACTCTGGGCGAGTTCTGCTACAAAACTTGTGATCGGATTGGTTTAAGGCATGGATGCCGGCAGCCTGAGTACTCGACTGGCCCATCGCACGATTCGGAAAATCTGTGTGATTAAGCCCAGCGCACTGGGTGATGTCGTGCAATCGCTGCCGATTCTGCCTGTCCTCCGCCAGCGGTTTCCGGACAGCCACATCTCCTGGGTCATCAATCGGGAGTTGTCCGAACTGCTGACAGGGAATTCCTGCATCAACGAGTTGATCCCGTTTGACCGTCGCGGCGGGCTCGCGGCATGGTGGAAGCTGCTCAAGCGGTTGCGAAGCTCGCAGTTCGATCTCGTCTTCGATCTGCAGGGCCTGTTCCGAACGGGCATCATGACGCTCGCGACAGGTGCCCCGATCCGTATCGGCTTGCAGACCGCGCGGGAAGGCTCTCATCTGACCTGCCACCAACTGCTGCCTGACTCCGGAATTCAAGTCCCCGCCTATCGTCGAGCCTGGCGCATCGCCGAGGAATTGGGATTGGGTGAACTCCGCGCGACAAGTGAGATTGTGATCCCCGATTATGACCGCATCTGGGCCGAGAAGCTGCGAGCCAGCCTTTCCGGACCGCTGCTGGTGATTCAGCCGGGAACTCGCTGGCAGACCAAGCAATGGCCCATCCGGCAATATGCCGAGGTCACCCGACGTGCGCTGCGTGAGTTCGGCATGTCGGCCATCGTAATCGGCAGCCGCAGCGAGTGTGCAGCAGCCGAGGAACTGGTCGATTTGGTTCAGCACGCGGTTCCGCACGGAGAGATCCACAGCCTGGCCGGCCAGACGACAATTAAGCAACTCGCCGCGCTGCTGCAACAGGCAGACATTGTTTTGTCGAATGACTCGGGACCGCTGCATCTCGCGGCGGGGCTGGGAACGCCAGTCGTGGGGGTTTTTACTTGTACCAGTCCCGTTCGATCAGGTCCGGCACCGGCGGCATTTCGTCACATGGTGGCTACGCAAGTCTCCTGTGCCGCGAGTTACTGCAAACAATGCCCCAATCAAGGCACCGCCCACTTGGCATGCTTCAAAGAATTGACCCCGGATCGAGTCTGGCAGGGTGTCGTGCAAACCTGGTCGGAAATTCAACGCCAGCGAATTCGGGCTGCTTAGTTAGATCCGTAATCCCATGATGACGTTACTCGACCGCTATCTGCTGCAACGCTACTGGCAGGCCTTTGCGGTCTGCTTTCTGGCGTTGTTCGGGCTGTTCGTCATCCTGGACGTCTTCACCAATCTCGATGAGTTCACCCGTAACTCCCCAGGAGTCGGGCAAGTACTGGCCGAGATGAGCAAATACTATTTGTTCCGCGCCTGTGCCTTCTTTGAATCGGTCGGCAGCTTTGTCTCGGTGATGTCGGCGTTGATGGCATTGTCATTGCTGATCCGGCACGGCGAACTGAACCCGATTCTCTCAGCAGGAATCCCCAGTTATCGGCTGGCAGTGCCGCTGATGTTCGGCAATGTCTTCGTCAGCATGTTACTGGTTGCCAATCAGGAACTGCTCATCCCACGCGTGGCCGAACAATTGCAGGCCCGGCCAGGGCAGGGGGATTCCGCCGACAAGATCCGACCGGTGTTGGACTTTGCGACTCACGTCCGAATTCTGAGCGGAAAGTTGTTCTTAAAAGCCCGCAAGTTGAGCGAAACAGATTTCGTGTTGCCGGCCCCCGAGTTGGTCACCAAGCTGACGACGATCCATGCGGGGACTGCAATCTATCGTCCCAAATCGGCCCAACAAGCGGTCTCGGGCTGGTATCTGACGGACATCAGCCCCAGCTTCTCCGCACTGAGCCTCACAGAGCGAGGTCGCGAGATCGTCCTACCGGGTGATGGCGCCAACGAGGTGTTCATCGTCAGCAACGTGAGCTTCGACCAGATTGTGAACCGCAACAAGTTCTTCGAGAACTTATCGACACGCGAACTGCTCGAAAATGCCCGTAACCCCTCGTTCGGGATCTTGTCGCTACGAGCGCAGACTGTCCATTTACACTCGCGTATGACTCGCCCGCTGTTCAATCTGCTGGTGGTGCTGATGATTGTCCCGGTCATCATTCGCAAAGAAAGTCGGGGCCTGGTCGTCAACTTAGCTTTTAGCCTGGGCGCCATGACCTTCGCGTTGGGATTGCAGCAAGGTTGTTCCTACCTGGCCCAGGGCGGCATCATCCGACTGGATCTGGCCGCATGGCTGCCAGTGATCGTCAGTGGAATCTTGGGTGCGTGGTTTTCCGGCTTTATTCGAACGTAGTGCCTTGACGAGGGCTCGAGTCCTCAACAACGGCTGACTATGTGGCGCCATTCCGGCGAATCGAGATGGTCGCACATGCGATCGTCGAACAGCTTCTTGTCGGCGTCGGCTTGCACGGTGACTCGGCCGCCGTAGATTCGGTCGATGACCCATCGATCGCGACGACGTTCGATGCCGCGAATGGAATTCAGCGGCAGGAAGAAAGCCCCGGGATTGTCCATCAGCAACTCTGGCAGCAGTTCTCCCTCGTGCGATTCCAGCAGTTGGGGACGGTGTTCGGCCACTTGGACTTCTCGAACTTCGCGGCTGCGGAAGAAGAACAATGCGAAGTACAGCGGCGACCACATGAGCGCGGCAATCCGCCATAAGAGGGGTGGCCCGACATGACGCTCTTCGAACCGCGTCACATGTTCCAGGCGATGGGGCAGAAAAAACAGCCCCCGCGTCGTCGCATAAAGCAGGCCCTGTCCCGGCAGATTTCTGCGCGGAATCCGGACCGGTCCGAGTGGCGAAATCAGATCACCGATGTCTGACTGCAATTGGTCCAGCGGGGGATCGGGTTGATCCACGTCGATTCCCGCGGCGCATTCCGGGCAGTGCCCGTTGTAGGGGCGAACCCAGTTATAGCAGTGAGAACACAAAAAGTAGGATGACATCAGGTGTCGCGGTGAGGGATCAATTGGAATCGGGCTATAGCGATTCAATAAAAGGTTTGCGTCGGAAAAAAGTGTGAGAGTGCCAGTGTGTGAGGGTGTGAGAGCAAAGAAGAGTCCACTCGAATTCAGTTCCCGTGCTCCGACACTCTCGCACCCTCATACTCTCAAACGCTTTCAATTGCGCAAACATCTATTAAAACCGCTCGCGGGCGCGCATTTCTTTTTCGCGAGCCGAACCTTATTCTATACCATGCACGACCATTGACGAGATGATTGCTCGCAGACCTCTGCGAAAAGCATCTTGGACATGGTCTCAAATAGGATAGACGCCACGCAGCCCGTTCGGCAATGTTGCCGCGCAGATTCACCGAACCCACAACTCTGGATGCAAGTTCGCCACGATGACGCTCAACAAGAAACAAAAGAAGCAGATCGAGGTCGAAAAGAAGAAGCTCACACTATTGCAACAGCAATTGTCCGGTGCCAAGCAGCAGATGGACGATATTCGCGAAGTGCAACGGCTGCAGGAGGAAATCGCCGCCTGCCAGGCACGCATGGCGAAGGCCCAGACGGAAGCGTAAGGCCGGATCTGCTAACTTGTGTGCGAACCGTTTGAGGTCAATTTCACGTCGAAATGAGAATGATTCTGGCTCCCAACGCCCTGGTACTCCGGGGAGAGGGGAGCGAGATCAACGCAAGAATCTCGTTGCTATCTTCGCACCGAGATTCATCAGACACTCCCTGCCATCGACACCAACGCTAGCAGCGTCGGCCACGGAAGCGTGTTCAATCACGAAGCCGTCGAGTGCGACTTGCCGGTTTCTGAAATCACCACGACCTCGTCGTCCAGCAGACAGACGGCGTCCCATTCCTCAATTCCGGCGTTTTCGGCAGCCTGCAACAAATCGGCCTCGGTCTGGGCGACCAGTTCTTCGTCGGCAGCGTCGCTGAGGAAGGTCGTGCAGTACGCATTGGCCACACCCGGATAACGCCGCCAATCCTGGGCGTAGATCTGCTCGGCAAAAACGTTGCGCAACGTCTGATGAGCATCGAGGAAATCAACGATGACTAGCGCCTGGCGATGTCTCATCAGAACGGACTCCGGTTCATTCAAGCTGGTCAATGATTTCCGATATCGAACTGCAGCACCTGCATACTCTCCGCCGGCAGCAACGCACTCTATTGTGACCCCGGACCATCACAAGTCCATTTTGTAATGCCGGGCTTTTGCGAATGAGGCATTGCCTCCTGCCAACAACAAGACCTTTAACGAATGCGACTCAAAAGCGGGACCAAGATTCTCCCGCTGCTTCTACTACACGACGCGGAACTCGCATAATCCGTTTTTCACACGGTGATGGCCGACGCGTAGCCTGACTCTCCAGAGTCGGGCGAATTCCTATCATTCGATCAACTTCGTTCACTCACCTATGGGAAATTGTGAGTCGGTGATCTTCGAAATTCGTTCGACTCTGGAGAGTCAAGCATTGTAGGTCGCGTCGTGAAAGGTCCGGGCTATGGCCGTGATGTATCAAAAAACAAACAGAGCCGTCCAATAAAAATTGGACGGTCTCTGCCACCTCCTCAGGTTGTTTCTCGCATCTCAAGCGGCTCGCTCCGGCTTCATTCTGATGCCCCTCCAGTGATTCCGGTCTCTCAATGCAACCCGGAATCAGCGGAGTGAAAGGACGAACTGACGATCGTAACTGGCCTTTTCGTTCTCGATTCGGGACCTCGTGTAGGGAACATGTCGATTAGACCATCTCACGCCCAGCGTCTCTCCTCAGGGATACTAGGCATTTCGATTTTCCGATTGACTCCCCTGTATGGTCAGCGTCAGATGGAAACTCCATCCGCAACTTTGTGACTGTGGTCAGGGTTGGTTCAACTCATACGGATTCAAGGAAGAACCGCCTTCGGATGTGACAAACTTCGCCAAGAAATCTGGATTATTTTTTACAGCGAAATCGAGAAGGCCCCTTAATCCGCAGTTAACCTATTCCCCTGGAACGAGTTGTGACAAATTCAGAATCCGTCGTTCTGTGGCTGCAGGAACTGAAGCAGGGCAACCGCAACGCGGCCAATGCCCTGTGGGACCGCTATTCCCGCCGGATGAATCAACTCGCCAAAGCCCGCCTGCGAACGGCCAAACATGGCGGGTTCGATGAAGAGGACGTCACACTCAGTGCCTTCGAGAATTTCTGTCGCGCCATTCAGGACGGTCGCTATAGCGAACTCGACGGCAGCGAAGGCCTGTGGCACTTGCTGGCGACGTTTACCCTGCGGAAGGCGAATGACCGGCTGAAGATTGAAGCCGCCGAAAAACGGGGCGGAAATCAAGAGACTCCGCACGACGTTCACACGTACCTCGGGGGCGCCGATTCGCGATTGGATAAAATGCCCACGAAGGAACTGGGCCCTGAATCGGCCGCCTTGATGGCCGAAGAGTGTACTCGACTGCTGTCTCTTCTTAACGACCCGGAGTTGGAATCGCTCGTGATGTTAAAGCTCGAGGGCTACACCAACGACGAAATCGCCGAGCGACTCGGATACACGCGACGGACGATTCAGCGGATGCTCAATCTGGTCCGTGACGCGTGGAAGGATCAGACCGACACTAGCATCGGTTGATGATTTCAAAACGGTTGATCTTGAATTCTGTGCATGCCAATTCGACCAACTCTAACGCTCATCGGTCGTCAAGAAATCTCGCAGCTTCTCCGCAGGAAACAGCACATACGAATATTCGCGATCCTGCAAAATGCGATTGGCCGCAAGTTGCCGAGTGATCTCCTCAATCTGGGCTTTGACCAAGGGAATAAGCTCCCGAGCATCCTCGGCCAACTCAGACTTGATACGAGACAATTCGCGATGTTTCGAACGCCGCGCCGACAGGTCTTTCGCCGGCACCGCCAGGGCTGATTGGAATTCCGCACACAGACGGCGAACGGTTGGCTTCTCTGATCCCGCCAGAGCACGAGCCGGATTCCATTCCAGATCCCACAGATTTCGGCGTTGTTGATCGAGGTCCGCCTGAGTCACCGGCTGCGATCCCAACGGCAATTGCAACGTCCCCGAGACGGTCCAATAGCGGGGGACCGGCAATTCCCAGAACTGCTCAATCAAGTCATCAGTGATTTCGTCGTATTTCGCCCCACCGATGCCATGCACAAACAAATCGGCCAGACAGACGCGACTAAAGAGAGTCGTCGTCAATGCTCGTGTCCGAAGATGCAGCCCCGCGGCCTGCAATTCCTGTAACCGAGCCACGCCCTGTTGGGCATCGCAGCCCCCATCCAGCGGCAATTGTCCCAGCGATTCCTGGGCATCCACCGCCAACTCGACGAGATCCCCCTTGCGTCGCGCATATAACCTCGATCGGCGCTGGTCTCCCGCCCGCCAGACCCAGAACGGTGACTCCAACCAATCACCAATCTGCGTCAGTTCGGGCACTGGATGGCTGGTACTGTGGATGCCATTTCGCTGGCGGTAGGCGCGGACTGACGTGTTGTAAATCGTCCAGAAACGCGGCAACTGAGCGAGAATATGACTGACAAACCACAAGAACGGTGGCAGTTGGCACAGGTGGCTCAGCGGCAGTTCGAGATTCTCCACACCCCAGTCACGCTCACACTGATTGCGGGCCGCAGTGAAACCGTCAGCCACGCGTCGAGAAACCTGCTGATGTGCGACCACTCGCGGCCAGAATTCCGTAATCAGTGGCTCATAATTCCAACTGCGCAGGGTCTCCGCCGCACGTTGACCGAACGACTCAAACAACTGCCGGTCCTGGACTGTGACGTCCTCCCACGGCTGTTTCAGCTGTGAACTGTCGAAGGCCACCGGAACAACTCGCGGAGCCGCAACGGTTCCCACCGGAACCTTGATGCTCTGCGACGCCATGGTGTCATTATCCACGACCAGATTCAGACTGACACCCGACAGTTTTCGCGCCAATCGACCGAGTGCAAAATTCTTGCCCCACACACCCGGATGAAACAGCGTCGGTTGATGTCCGCCGACAATCCACGGTGCCTCCTTGAACCAGTCGGGATTCTCTGCTTGTATCGGCAGCGATGACGTCCATGTGCCAGTGTAAGCACACGCCGCTTTAAAGACCGCCTCGCGGGTCCACGCCCGCAAGCGTGACAGGGTGCAGCCTTGAACGTCCTGATCGACTTCTGTGAGAGCCTGCAAATTCTGTTGAACAAGGTCAACCGCCTCGACCGCCGAGGGCAGCATCAGCCACGCACGATCGGTTCGTGGAACCTTGAGATGGCGTGTGTCAGCCTGTCCAGAATCGAAACTCAGCACGGGGGGCGACTCGGTTTCCATTGGGTCAGACTTCTGTCACACTTGGGCGACGGCTCGTAACTTCAATCGGTAGCCCGACTCTCTGAGTCGGAGCTCTCGCCAAACACAGTACGGAGCGCGTAATACAAGTTGGTGTATCAACTTAGAATACGGAATCACCTCGCCAACGGCCAGCGAGCGGCTTCCGTTGGTGGAGATCGATGCGTTAATCGCACTTTCTCGATGATCCCTGTAAAATCACCTTGGTGCCGGTAGGGGTAGTCGGTGCGTCTCTATTTTAGAGAGCGAAGTCAAGCCCCTCGCCGTAGCCTGACTCTCCAGAGTCGGGCGAATGACATCGATTTCACTTAATGTTGAGGAGTTCGACAAGGGATTGAGAGATAGGGAGAGAGTGTGTGTATCGGAGCGATAGTGCAGTCTTGAATCTAGTGGGAGCTGTCTTCACCCTCATACGCTCACACTCTGGTACCCTCATACTTTTACTCAGCGCAGACCTCTAGCCAAAACGCAACAAACCATTTTCCCGATTGACTTTCTGAAGAGAGAACTGCTGCCATGCGGATTGCTGTCGGCCAATTGTGGCAAGAGACGAACACGTTCAATCGTAACCCGACGACTCTCTCAGATTTCAAGGACTGGGGCATTGCGACCGGTCCCGATGTCCTCGGCAAGTATGGAGAAACCGGGGAACTCGGTGGGTTCGTCGCCGAATGTGCCCAGTGGAATCCCGACATCGAGTTCGTCGGTCTAGCCCGCATGGTGTGCTGGCCGTGGGGTTCGATTGATGTCCCGACCTGGCAACGGATCCGCCAGACTTTCATCGAAGGTCTGCAAGCTGCCGGGCAAGTGGACGGTGTATTTCTCGCACTGCACGGAGCCTTGTGTGCCGAAAATGAGTTCGATGTCACGGGAGCCCTGTTGCAACTGACCCGTGAAATCGTCGGCCCCAAGGTGCCGATTGTGGGGACGCTCGACCTGCACGCGAACATCACTCCCAAGATGATGAACTCCGCCGATCTGCTCGTCGGATATCACACGTCACCCCATCTGGACCATTTCGAAACGGGCCAGCGTGGCGTCCGCGGCTTGCGACGGATGATTGAATCCGGTACCCGCCCGCACAAGTATTATCGCAAGATCCCGATGATGACTCCGGCCGAAAGCCACAACTCCTTCACCGGAGTCCCCGCACCGCTGTATCGCAAGCTGGAAGCCCTGGAACGCGACCCGCGCGTGCTGTCAGCCGGTCTCTATATGGTAATGCCCTGGCTGGACTGCCCAAAGCTCGGGTGGACGATCACGCTGCACACCGACAAACCGGATGGGGAATTCGACAAGGTCGTGCAGGATCTCGCCGATCAGTGCTGGAGTCTGCGCCCCGCCATGTGCGAGATTGAACGCTTCTCGCCCGAGGAAGTCGTCGCCAAGGCGAAGGCCCACGGTGGCCACCCCATCGCGATTGGCGACGGTGCCGACGCGACAAACAGTGGTTGCCCGGGCGATTCCACGGCGCTGCTCCGCGAGTTCCTCAAGCAACAGCCCATCCCGCATGGTGCGCTCACATTCGTCGTCGATCCCGATGCCGTCGCGGCCGCCTATGAAGCAGGAGTCGGCGGAAAGTTCGACCTGCACGTCGGAGCCACCTTCTCGCCCGAGTACTCAAACCCCGTCCGCGTACAGGGGACCGTCGAACGAGTCCTACCAATGAAGTTCATCCTGAACGGTCACGGCGGCAAACAAATGCCCATCGACATGGGCCGCGCCGCCGTCATCAAGTCGGGCGATGTCTCCATCGTCTTGACGGAACGGACCGGCCCGGGGAGCACGCCGCTGCTCTATGAAACGGCTGGCTTGGATCCCCGTACTTGCGGCATGGTCGTCGCCAAATCACCGGCGGGCTTTCGGGCCGACTACGAACCGTTCTGCAAAGCGATCCTGCTCGCCGACGGTCCCGGCTGTGCCACCCCGAACTTTCCACGCCTCAAGTTCGACCACATCAGCAAACCGTTGTGGCCGCTGCAAGAAATCGCGAACCCCGAGGATGCCGCCTGGTGTCAGTCTTAACTGTAGCCCGACTCTCCGAGTCGGGTGCTTTGAACTGCAGATACCCGACTCGGAGAGTCGGGCGACGACGGCTCCGCTGGAGCCTCGCAGTACTACTTTCCCCCTTTGCTTTTGAGCCCTCCGCATGAGTTTCTTCCGTCCCAATGTTGATGCCATCCATGGTTACGTCCCCGGTGAGCAACCCCAGGATACCGGCTGGGTCAAACTCAACACCAACGAGAACCCCTATCCGCCATCGCCGCGCGTCCTCGAGGCCCTCGAACGGGTGATCCGGGATCGCTTGAATCTCTATCCCGATCCGTTGAGCACCAAGTTCCGCGAGGCCGTCGGAAAGTTGTTTCAGGTCGATCCCGACTGGGTCTTGCCCGCCAACGGCAGCGACGAGAATCTGACAATCCTGATGCGGTGTTTCATCAACGCGGACGATCTCGTCGTCTATCCCTATCCCAGCTATATCCTCTATGAGACCCTCGTCGACCTGCAGGGTGGCAGGCATGAACGCCTCCAACTGAAACCTGACTGGTCCTGGGACATGCCTACGGCTCAAGCCGCAGCGGCGAAGGCCAAGATGGTGATCCTGCCGAATCCCAATTCCCCCACGGGCAATCGTTGGAGCGACAAAGACATCGAGAGTCTGGTCCCGCCCCGAGGCTTGCTAGTCCTGGATGAAGCCTATGGGGACTTCGCCGATCAGCCGCACAAGGGCGAGCTTCTGAAAAGCTCACGCGGCAAACAGATCGTCGTCACCCGCAGCCTCAGTAAATCCTACAGTCTTGCAGGCCTGCGAGTCGGCTTTGCCCTCGCTCATCCGGACTTGATCTCCGGGATGCGCAAGATGAAGGACAGCTACAACTGCGACAAGCTGTCACTGGCGGGAGGCACTGCGGCGATCGAAGACCAGGAGTGGATGCTGTCTAACACGGCCAAGATCCGGGCCACTCGCGGGCGACTGAGTGCTGCGTTACAGCAACTCGGCTTTAATGTCGTTCCCAGCCAGGCAAATTTTGTCTGGACCACCCATGCCACGATCCCCCACAAACAGCTTTATGAGCGGCTGAAAGAACGCAAGATCCTGGTCCGTTTCATGGTCTTCCCGAACTACGCTCATTCTCCCACAGGAGAAGTCAGCGGCCTGAGAATCACCGTCGGAACAGACCCAGAAATCGATCAGTTGTTAGCCGCCTTAAAAGAGATTGTGTAAGTATCGTGGGACGGGTCTCCAGGCCCGTCCGTCCTGCGAAATATGGCTTCTTGATTGAGCTTTAAGTTACGAAGGCACTGGACGGACGGGCCTGGAGACCCGTCCCACGGTTTCATCCAAGGACCAAACTATGCCAGGCATCTGGCGCCCCGTTTCCATTGCCGGCAAAACAGCGGACGTCTACCAACCCATCAATGCGAATGGTCCGGGCGCGGTTGTGTTCCTGCACGGGCACGGCCTGATCACGCTCAACGGCAACGCGATCTATTCACGCCTGTTCGATCAGCACGGTTTAAGAGTCATCTGCCCGCATGGTCAGCGCTCCTGGTGGCTCAATCGAGTCTGCACGGAGTTCGATCCCGTTATCACTCCCGAGCAACATATCGTCGATGAAGTCCTGCCGTGGATAGAACTCAACTGGGAACTGAAACCCCCGCAAATCGCCCTGTTCGGAGTCAGCATGGGAGGGCAGGGGGCCCTCAGAATTGCCTATCGCAATGCCAGAAAATTCCCCGTCGTGGCCGCACTGTCTCCGATCGTCGATTTTCAAATGATGTTCGGTCAGGGCCTGCCGCTCGATGCCATGTACGAGAACGCCGAAGCGGCCCGCCAGGAAACTGCGACCCTCCAAATTCACCCCCTCAACTGGCCGCGAAATCAATTCGTGGCGTGCGACCCGGCCGACCAGGAAGGCATGGAAACGCTCGTCCGGCTGACCAGTAAACTCTCATCGACGGGCATTCCCTACGACCGCGATGTTGAGACCTCGCACGGTGGTCATAGCTGGGAATACTTCAATCACATGGCCTCACAAGTCGTCCCCTGGCTGGCCGACCGACTTCGCGTGGAGAGCCTGCGCGAGTAGAATACTTTTCAACAATCACGGTCTGCACCCGAGCTGTTCAACACTATGGAGACTCGACATGGCGAAGTACCGCGTGGGGATTATCGGCAGTACGGGCAAAGGGGATTACGGGCACGGCCTGGCCACAGTGTGGAAGGCCATCCCGGATGTCGAAGTCGTCGCTCTGGCCGATGACAACGAGGCCGGCCGAACCAAGATGGTCGCGCTCACTGGCGCGACAACTGGCTATGCCGACTATCGCGAGATGCTGGACAAAGCCCAACCGCAGATCGTCGCCATTGGCCCGCGGTGGATCGATCAACACTTCGACATGGTCATGGCCTGCGTCGAACACGGCTGCCATATCTATATGGAAAAGCCCTTCTGCCGGACCCTGACCGAGGCCGACCAGATCGTCGCCGCGGTCGAACGCAAGCATGTCAAACTCGCCCTCGCGCATCAGACGCGTTACAGCCCGATGTTGCCGGTCGTCCAGAAGATGATCGCCGAGGACAAGCTGGGAAAAATCCTTGAGATCCGAGCTCGTGGCAAGGAAGATCAACGTGGTGGCCTGGAGGATCTGTGGGTGCTCGGTTCGCACGTTCTGGACCTCATGCGGTTCTTCGGTGGTGATGCGAAGTCGTGTTATGCCACGATCGTGACGAAAGACGGCAAGCCGGCGACCAAAGCTGATATCGTCCCCGGCAAGGAAGGCTTGGGACCGCTTGCGGGTGATGGTGTGAATGCCATGTTTACCTTGAGCAGCGGGGCGACGGGGTACTTCGGATCTCACCGCGGACAAGGGGGCGGCAAGAGTCGTTTCGGCATTCAGATTTACGGGTCCAAGGGAATCGTGGAAGTCGTCACGGGTTCGCTACCGAGCGTCAAGTATCTCCCCGATCCGACATGGTCGCCCCTGCGCAGTGGCATTGCCTGGGAAAACGTCTCATCCAACGGTCCCGCCAAACCCGAGAGTTTAAAAGACGGCGGCCTGGACGGCGGAAACATCATGGCAGTGAAGAACCTGATCCAGTGCATCGAGACCGACGGACAACCCCTCTGCAGCGTGTACGAAGGCCGGGCGATCGTCGAGATGATCATGTCGATCTTCGAATCGCACCGGACACAAGGGCCAGTAACATTCCCGTTGAAGGATCGCGAACATCCGTTGTTGAAACTCGCGTAACGCCCCCCACCCCCGTGGCGGACGCTGCTAGCGTCCGCGTATTACGGACGCTAGCAGCGTCCGCCACGGGCACGCCAACCAGTATCATTTGCTCGACCGAAATATGACCGAATCAACCCCAATCTCCGATGCTGAACTCCTCGCCTGGCTGGACGAAGACCTGCCATCAGCGCGTATGAGTGACATCGAGCAACAACTCCGCGACGGCACCGAGCTACAGCGGCGCGTCTCGGGGTTAATCTCGGAGCGCGATCACGGAGCCTTAACGGTCGGCGAAGTCTGGCGACGGAATCGGCTAAGTTGCCCCACGCGGCACGAGCTTGGCAGCTATCTATTGCAAGCGCTGGAAACGGGCCACTCCGACTACATTCGGTTTCATCTCGAAACGATTGGCTGTCGGAAGTGCCTCGCGAGCTTCGAAGACCTGCAGCAATCACAGGCCGCGACGCCCGAGACGATCGAACGCCGCCAACGGATTTTTGCCTCGTCGGTGAATCGACTGAAACGCGATGGCGGCGGGACATAGTCATCACCCCTCCGGGTTCAAGGACTGTTCTTGCAACGCCTCAGCGCCAACCGTATCGCCTAAAAACCTGCGTCGCCAAGGTCGCCCATCCCAGCACGACCACCGCCAAACTTCCTAACCGCATCCACGCGATTACACTCCCTCCCGATTTCAAACTCGCAAACACGAGCAGAAATCCTCGATGCTCGAACATCAATTCCCGGATCATCGCGAACCCGGCCCAACCGCGCGACAGGTGAAAGACCAATGCCACGCCCAGCATGTAACACAACGTCAGCAATGCCGCGGTCGCCTGTGTTTTCGCGAGCGATGACAGGATGATGCCCAAGGACAAGAACCCCACCGAGGAGACAAATAGCGTCGCCCACAACAAGGGTTGCGCGAGTGCCGCCGGCATCAGGATGGCAACGATGATTCCACACATCGTCACCGACAAGCTGCCATGAAACAGGCACTTCGCCAGCAGGATTTCCAATGTCGACGCCGGCGTTAAGGCCAGGGCCAGCATCGTTCCCCGTTCCCGTTCCTGGCTCGTCAAAGAGATCAATAAGTAGGCACAGCAGAAAAACTGCACTCCATACAGCAGCAGGCTCCCGACCATCTCAATCGTCATCAGGTCTGACAAGGCAGTCTGCTTCAGGACATCGCCCGGGGCTTGAGGACTGCTGCGTCCCATCGGCACCACGACTTGATGAAACGCCGGCGTTTCACCAATGAACGCGACGGTCTCACCCCAGAACCATTGGGTATACGGGAAGAACAAATTCGGCTGGGTACCGGGATAGCGAAAGACCAACCGCGGATGTTTCTTGTCCGCGGTGTAGAGTTCCATGCCACAGTCACCGCTGGGGTAGACGTATCCATTTCCCCGTCGCGGCATGTCGGCTGCTGCGACCATCTTGATCGGAGGATGGGTGGGAATACGCTCCTTGAGATAAGTCACCCAGGCATTGTCCGAGTCATAGACCAACCAGCAGGTCGGCAGTTTGGCTTCGACGCCAGAGCGAGTCAGTTGCGGCCCGCCGGTGGCAATCAAAATCGAAACTGCGGTCAGCAAGCCCAACAAGAGCAGGGCGGTCGGCTGCTTGCGCAACCTCAGCCACTCTTTGCACCACAAGACACGCAGCATCGCCGGGCGAAATATCATGCATACACCTGCCCGGTCAACTTCACGAAGACTTCTTCGAAATGAAACTCTTGCGTGTGCAGATGCGAACAACGCTCTGTGCGAATCACCTCAGCCAGACGCTCGCGTTCCGCAGGAATCTCCAGATCAAGGATCTCGCGAAACAACTCCGCGTCCCGTTCGAACTGAACTTCCACCTTACGTTCGGCATGTCGCAGCACAAAGTTCGACGGCGTATCGCAATCGACGAGCTTCCCCTTGGCGATGATCGCCACGCGGTCGCAGATCTCTTCGACCTCTTCCATGTCATGCGTCGTGAGAAACACCGTGACCCCATCGGCAGCCAGATCGCGCAATAGTCGCCGGACGACGACCGTGGAATGTGCATCCAGATTCGCGGTCGGTTCATCAAGGTAGAGAATCCGCGGTCGATGCAGGATTTCTCGCGCGATGAGCAACTTGCGGCGCATCCCCTTGGAATAAGTCCGCACGGGCAAGTCAGCAGCCTCTTCCAGTTCGAGACGCTTCAACGCCGCATTCACCGCCGACTTATCGACTCCATACAATTTGGCGAACAGATCGAGATTCTCACGCCCCGTGAATTCCTCGATATGATTTTCAGAATCGGGAACATAACCGAATAGCGGTTTGACACGGCTCAATTGCGACGGGATCGAAAACCCCGCGACATGGACCGCACCCAGCGAGGGATGGCAGACGCCAATCAGCACTCGGATGGTCGTGGACTTGCCTGCCCCATTCGGACCAAGGAAGCCAAACAATTCCCCCGGCCGCACGGTCAGATTCAGACCATCGACCGCCGTAAAATACCCGTAACGGACAACGAGGTTCTCGATCTGAATGGCGGGGTTATCAGTCATGTTCCGAATACACCGCTGGTGTCGATTATTGCATCCCGAGATTGTGTTGGTCAGCCGGACCCCGAGGGGCTTCGGACAGATAACTCTATCTCACGATTAACGATTCCGGGGCAGGAGGCGCCAACTCGTCGACGATCCATGACTCAAACTGTTGTAGCAGTCGGAATTGGGTGAAGACATTGAATCTCACGCAAAGGCGCCAAGGCGCAAAGGTGTAAGAACAGATGCCAGTTTCCCTCTTTTCTTTGCGCCTTGGCGCCTTTGCGTGAGATTCAAATTCATGTCATCTGGAGGCTGGAATACTTGGATTCTCCTCAGGGTTATGACCGCTTTTGAAACACTACGACTCTGCAGAGGATGAAGTTGAACGCAGTTCCGGCCACAACACCCACGGCCGCGGCCGTCAATTTGTGAGCCGCAAAGAACGGGACCGATTGAGTCAGCCACAGACTGGCTCCCCAGTTCACGAGGGCTCCCACCGAGCAACTTCCGCAGAAGGCGACGTACTGTCGCCACCACGGCTCGGTCTTCGCGAATGAGAACGTGACCGTGCGATTCAGCCAGAAATTCCACGTCATCGCCGTCCAGATGGCCAACCCACGAGCGGCTGCTAACGGACACCCCTGCAACAGCAACAATGCGAACATTGACAAGTCGACGACCATCCCCGACGCACCCACGAGAATAAACTGCGCCAAGTACGCCCAGATCCCGAACCGAAAGTTGTACAACCGCCGCAAATGCCGCAGGTAATTGAGCTGCTCTTTGAGGGTCAGCTTGCTCTCGCCATGCAAACGATCCTGAAAGGTGATCGGCACTTCGGCGACTCGCCGGCATCCGCACTTCACCAGTAGTTCGAGCCCGATCTTGTAACCAATCGGATCGAGACGATCGACCGCCTGCAAATAGTCCGCACGACGCAATGCAAAGAAACCCGCCATGGGATCTTTGGTCGACGTCAGCGGCCAGGCCAAGAGGGTCGCGCCCTTTGAATTGATCCAGCGAAACAATCCCCAGTCTTCCGCCGTCGAGCCACCCGCCACATAACGACTGCCGATGACGAAATCGGTCTTGGGGTCGCGCATCGCCGCCACGATCTCAGGGATCTTCTCGGGAGGATGCGACAGGTCGGCATCCATCACCAGCAACAGGTCACCCTGGGCAATATTCATTCCAGCCAGCACGGCACTCGACAAGCCACGCTCGGTCGTGCGGACCAGAAGTCTCAGCGGATAGGTTTCCGCCAGCACCCGACAGACTTCAGGAGTTCCGTCCGGGCTGTTGTCATCCACGACGATGATCTCAGCCGATATCGCCGCGCCGCTTAACGCACTGCAAACTCGCGGAATCAAGACACCCAGGTTTTCCGCTTCGCGATAAGTCGGAACAATGATCGAAACTTCCGGCACAATGAGCTTTCCAGTCAGTAATTGGCGAAGGTCGATGTTTTACGAGTCTGCCCGAGAGAATCCAGGAGAACTCTTCACAGCGGATTGTTTCGCAGAAAGCGGACCAGATAGATGAAGGCGATCGCGCCAATCGTGGCACAGACCAACTGGCCGAGTGTTCCCCCCACAGGAATATTCAGCAGGCTAAACAGAAACCCGCCGAAGAACGAGCCGATACAACCAATGATCAGGTCGCCGATGATTCCGAAGCCTTTGCCCTTGAGAATCAATCCGGCGATCCAGCCGGCAAACAAACCGATCAGCAGAAAGTACAAGAAATGCATTGGAGATCCTTTTGGTGAATTCCGTCAAATGGCCGAGGATTCAACTCGCGGATCGAATTGTAGGAAGTTGCGGATTTTGAAGGGAGGCCGCTTATTAAGGAAAGGTTAGACCCGTCCCACGAGATTATTCACCCGAATAAGCCATCTGACGCGCCTTTTTTTTCGGCTCGCCGTGGTAGCGGACGTTCTGTTTGCCCAGCAATTCTTGCAGTTCACGTTCCATCTGAGCGTCAGCAGTCACCCGCAGATCGCTCGATAGAGGGAACTTGAATTTCTTGTCGGGGTTCGCGTCGTCGAAGGATTCCACGATCACCATCACGTCGCACTTGCCTGGGTAATTCATCAGAATGGTGCGGGCCTGGACGAAATCGCCTTCGGTGTGCATACCCTTTTGAAAGCGCAAGATCACCTTCTCGGTGAACTTCTTGTCGGCCGCTTCCAGGGTGATGATTTCCTGGACGATCAAGTTCGGCTCGCGACTGCGGCGGTCGACTCGGCCGCGGACGAAGACAATTTCTTCCGACTTCACCAGTTCTCCCTGCCGGTTGAAGTCTTCCGGCCACATGATGCAGCGAATGATTCCGGTCACGTCTTCCAGATCGAAATTCACGTACTTGGAGTGCCCGTTCTTGCTGGGCTTCTTCGTCGCGGCCTTCTTGATCGATCCGATCATCCCTCCGACCATGACCTCGGCCTTATCCTCCATCACCGCGACGTCTTTGATCTGGTGCGAGGCATACGCCGTCAGCTTCGTGGAGTGCTCACTCAGCGGATGAGACGTCAGATAGAAGCCGATGACTTCCTTCTCAAACGCCAGCACCTGGCTATGAGTGAGCTCGGCGACATCGGGCAGAGTCAACGGCGCGGGTGCTTCACCGGCCTTGGTCGGCTTGGGATCATCATCACCGAACAGGCTCTTCTGACCGCTTAAACGGTCACGATGTTTAGACGCGGCCCCTTGAATGGCCCGCTCGACAACGGCCAGATGCTGGGACCGCGTGGCCTTGAACGAATCGAGCGCACCGGCCTTGATCAGGATTTCCAGCGACCCCTTACCTAATACCTTCGGGTCGAGACGCTCAGCCAGATCGAACACGTTCTTAAACGGCCCGCGCGAGGCACGCTCTGCCACCAGGGCCTTCACCACTGGTCCGCCTAAGCCCTTGATCGCCGACAGTCCAAACGTGATCTCTTTATCGCTTAGCACGCTGAATTCGACGTCCGACCGATTCACGTCGGGCGGCAACAGAGTCAACTTCATTCGTCGCGCGTCGTCGACATGTTCGTTGATGCGCTCGGTATCTTCCATCTCGCAAGAGAGCAAGGCGGCCATGAACTCGGCGGGGAAGTGGGCTTTCAAGAATGCGGTTTGATAGGCAATAGCCCCGTACGCCGTCGAGTGCGACTTGTTGAAGCCATAGCCCGCGAACTTCTCGATCATGTTCCACAGATCGATGGCCTGTTCTGCCTGCAATCCCTGGGTTTGCGACCCCGCGAGGAACTGCTCTTTGAACTTGGTCATGATCTCGATCTTCTTCTTACTGATGGCCTTAATACAGGCGTAAGAAGACGAGAGTTCAATTCCCCCCAAGCGATTGAGAATCCGCATCACCTGTTCCTGGTACACCATCACGCCGTAAGTCTCATTCAAGACTTCGTCGATGATGGGGTGGACCTTGGGATGTGGTTCCTTCTTGTTCTTGACGTTGACATACGTCATCACCATACCGCCCTCAAGCGGACCGGGACGATAGAGGGCAGACGTCGCGATAATGTCTAAAAAGCTATCCGGCCGCATCTTTTGCAGCAGATCGCGCATACCGCCACTTTCCAACTGGAAGATGCCCTTCGTCTCACCGCGCTGGAGCAGGGCGAAGGTCGCTTTGTCATCCATCGGGAACTTGGCCGGATCGATATCCTTGCCGCGATGCCGCTTCACATTGTGCACCGCCTTATCAAGGATCGTCAGATTGCGCAGCCCGAGAAAGTCCATCTTCAGCAGACCGGCCTTTTCGACCTCGGTCCACTGCGTGATGATTTCCTCTTTGCCCGTGATGCGCTGCAGCGGCACATACTCCACGAGCGGTCGATCGCCGATCACGACACCCGCCGCATGCGTACCACAACTGCGGGCCAGACCTTCCAGCTTCATGCCGATGTCCAGCACCTCGTGGATCTGCGGATCGTTGTTATACGCTTCCAGTAGATCGGCACTTTCCTGAATGGCATCCTTCAACTTGATGTTGAGAGTCTCAGGCACAGCCTTCGCAATTTCGTCGACGCGATCCAGCGGAATTTGCAGCGCACGCGCCACGTCGCGGATCACAGCGCGGGCCTTCAAGGTCCCGAACGTACCGATCTGTGCGACGTTTTCGCTGCCGTATTTCTGCTTCACATAGTTGATGACCATTTCGCGACGATCGCGGCAGAAGTCGATATCGATATCGGGCGCTTCCGCACGATTCGGATCGAGGAAGCGTTCGAAGAGCAGGTCATACTCCAGCGGACAAACATTGCTCAAACCCAGGCAATAAGCGACCAACGCACCACAAGCCGAACCACGAGCCAGGCAGGGAATTCCATTCTCGCGAGCGAACCGGGCGAAGTCCCAAACGATCAGGAAATAGCTCGAAAAGCCCATCTTGCCGATGACGCTCAATTCGAACTTCAACCGCTCGCGGTGCTTCTCTTGAATGCCATCTTTGCCATAGCGCCAGATCAGACCTTCGTCACACAACTCGGAGAGATATTCGATATCGGTCCGACCAGGGGGCGGGGCGAAGACGGGGAAGTGCCGCGTCTTCAGATCGAGCTGAATGTCGATCTTATTGGCGATCTCCTGGCTGCGGGCCACAGCCTCGGCATGGCCCGGAAAGGCGTCATACATTTGCTCGGGAGATCGCAGGAAGAACTGATCTGTATCCATCCGCATGCGTTTGGTGTCCGCGCGGCTGGTATGCGTATTGACGCACAGCAAGACATCATGCGCTGCGGCGTCTTCCTGGGTGAGATAATGGGTATCGCTGGTCGCCACCAGTGGCACGCCAAGTTGATACGAAAGATCAATCGTTCCCTCGGCGCACAGACGCTGAATCTCCAGACCACAGTTCTGGATCTCAAGGTAATAATCTTCGCCGAAGAGCTTGCGGTACCACCCGATGACGCGCCGCGCATCGTCCATTTTTTCTTCGAGGATCATCGTCGACAACTCGGCCGAACAACATCCGGAGAGACAGATGATTCCCTCGTGGTATTTCTCGAGAATTTCCTTGTCGATCCGCGGCTTATAGTAAAAACCTTCCAGGTAAGCCTGTGAGGCCAGCTTGATCAGATTCTGAAAGCCGACACGGTTCTTGGCCAGCAATGTGAGGTGGAAACTGGCCTCCTTCTGGCGCGAGGCTCCCCCCTTATCAAACCGGCTGCCGGGGGCGATGTAGGCCTCATAACCGAGGATCGGATTGATCCCGCCCTCTTTGCACTTGGAGTAGAATTCCAGCGCCCCGTAGAGATTCCCGTGATCGGTAATCGCCAGCGAATTCATCCCCAATTCTTTGGTCTTCTTGACCAGATCGGGAATACGGTTGGCTCCGTCGAGCAGGCTATATTGAGTATGACAGTGCAGGTGAGTAAACGGGCGAGCAACAGCTTCAGCCATGACCAATTCCATCCTTTGCGGCCGGTCCCTCAGTCACAGATCAGCCTTGGGGCGAAGATTTTCGCTGCCATAAGCAATGGGCTGACCCGACGGTCGTAGGGCGATTTTACCCGATCGCGGGGAGAGACCCAAGCATACAGAGCAGTGAGCGACACCGGATTGCGGGAATTTGAGACTGCGTGGAGAAATCCGTAGGATTTTGCGTGAAAATGACTCCGGAGGAGTCACAGATGGTAGCCGGTGGTTGAGCGCAGCGACACCACCGGAAAAGATCCAATCAAATACCGCACCCTGAAGGGGTGCAAGAGCCGACCGTCAATCCAAGAACCGCTCTTCGAATGCTATTTCTGCTCGCATCAACAACCGCTTGAGCTCATCTCGAAACGACAATCGTCGGTGATGACTTTCTTGACGTCCAATATACCCACTCACCGATCTCCGGGCTGTTGGGCTTACGCTGAATGCCGCGTATCCTTCTTGCCATGCGAAATCGGGCACCTTCAAGACGTCGTGGATCCATGCGGATGAGGATTTCTTGATATCCCTCATCACATCGGCAAGGCAATGCGTAGCTTTTAATCCGAACAACAAATGGACGTGATCGGCGACTCCACCAATATTGTGAGGAACCCCTTGCAAACCAAAGATTGTTCCAGCCATGTATTCATGAAGGCGCGCTTGCCATTCTTTATTGATGGAGAGCTGACGATCCTTTGTGCTGAATACGGCGTGATAGGTGAGACTGACAAACGTCGAGCCCATAACGAAATGACTCCGTAAGAGGGAACGGAATTTAAATTTCGAATCAACACCGTTTTCTGGCACCCCTTCAGGGTGCGGTTCATCACGGATTGCTGTCCGGTGGTGTCGCTTCGCTCAACCACCGGCTACCCTCTGTGACTCCTCCGGAGTCAAATACGGCCGAATCTGCCCGCACCGCTTGATCTGCATTCGGTCAACGAACTCGGCTACTGCACCAACCCCTTGGTCAACTCCATGAACGCCGTCTCCAGATTGAGCTCTTCTTCCCGGAACAACGTCAGCTTGAAATTCGCCGCGATGATTTGCGTTGGAATATCGCTGTAATCCAGGATCCCTGGCTTCAACGTCACGATCATCGTGCCATCGTCGATCTTCAGGCTGGCCACTTGATCGTGCTGCTCCAACATTTTCGCTGCACGGTCGAGTTCCGCTTGCACTCGAATGTTGAGAATGATCGCCTGACGGACCTGTTTCATCACGTCACTCACGTGGCCGTTGGCGAATAGAACCCCTTTTTCGATGATCCCGACTTTGTTACACACGTCGGCCAATTCCGGCAGAATATGGCTGGAGACAATAATCGTCTTCTTCAACTGGCCCAGCCGCTTCAACAGATTACGGATTTCGATGCGGACGCGAGGATCGAGACCGCTGGCTGGTTCGTCGAGGAGCAGGACTTGCGGTTCGTGCAGCAACACACGAGCCAGCCCGATACGCTGCGTTTGACCACGCGACAGTTGATTGACCATCGCGTCGCGCTTGTAGGTCATATCGACGAGTTCCAGCTTTTCCTCGCACACCTTGCGACGGGCGGGACCATCAATGCGATATGCGGCCGCGAAGAATTCGAGGTATTCGATGACCTTCATGTCATCGTAGACGCCAAAGAAGTCGGGCATAAATCCAACCAGGCGGCGGATCTCTTGCGGATGCGTATAGATCGATTTGCCGCAGACGTAGGCCTCACCGTAGTCGGGGTTCAGCAAGGTCGCCAGCATGCGCATCGTGGTTGTCTTACCGGAACCATTCGGTCCGATGAACCCAAACACGTCGCCCTCGTTGAGCTGGAGGGTGATCTCGTTGGCGGCGATCAGATCGCCGTATCGCTTTGTCAGTTTGTTCGTTTCAATCACTGTCGGCCTACCGCTTCTATGTGGCTTCGCAGCATTTCAAATTCGGTACCGCGGGAGGGTGAGGCTCCCGCCGAACCTGTAGCCCGACTCTCTGAGTCGGGTCGTCCTTGTTTCGTTAAAACCGACTCGGAGAGTCGGGCTACGATGTGATTGCTAATCAATCTTAGGCAGAGGTTTGACTTCATCTTCACGAGCTCGATCGACCGGGAGCACAATTCGCACAAACGTCTGCGAATCGGGAGCCACGATCGCGGAACCGTTGACCTTCCACTCGGCCGACGACTTCTTTAACCGGCCCATCAGGACGGCTCGGCCGAGTCGCAAGTGTGAGGACAAATCGAAATTCCCGAGCACATCATGGCGCATACCGGTATAGTCGCGCCCGCCTGCCGCGTGGTGGAATGTCAGCATCCGAATGATGTAGGCTTGATCGCGCCGCGCCGGATCGTACGGTGTTTGCATATCGAGCAACTCGGGACTCGTCTTCGTGGTGTCACGACGAATCTCTTTCATGTAGACCTGAGTCAGGAAGCCTCGTAAGTCGCGTTGTTCGACCGGCACATTGCCACCAATCACCCACGTAAAATCGGGCGCCAAGTCCGGCCGGCTCGGTCCCTGACCGCGTTTCACGATGGGGAAGTAAACCCGATTGGCGTAGGCCAGCAGGCAGTCTTCCAAGGTGTCGGGCAAATGATGTGACACCGTGCCGCTGATCCGTCCGAGCCCCGAGCTGACCAGTTCTGACTCGACCAACACAGGAGTTTTCCCCGACCATTCCCCGCACAAGTGCCCCGTCGACCAGACTTGCAGCGGGTAATCGGCGTAGCCCGCGTTATGTGTCGCGGATGTCGCAAGCAGAGCATGGTAATCGCGCTGAGTCAGTTGCACGCCACCTTCACGGTACAAGCCACCGACGCGATTTTCCGCGGGCGCCGCCCAGGAAACCAACGGTGTCGTGGATTCGATTTTGCCGCTGGAGGACCAGGCGGGCACGACGCTCGACAACTCGACGGCCGTCTTCGCGGTGCGCGGACTGTAGAGCGTCAGCCAGCTTTGGCCACGCAGCAATTTCGATGTTTGGTCGAGGTCGACGATCTCCAGTTGCGTAGCACGCATCTGCGTCCCGTTCAGAGAATTGGAGACCGCAATAATCAATGCGGAACCTCCAAACACCCAGATCGAAAGGGTGATCCAGGTCCAGTGCGGACGTTTCAGCCAACGATGAACCAGCAGGTAATCAAGAGGTCCGACAATCAGGATATAAACGCCCAGCAACCCCATCACCGACCATAAAGACAGTCGGAAGACCTGAGGGAACACTTCCAGCGAAGCAAACATTTGCGATGACAAGTCGTTGATCGTCGACTTCGCCAGTTGCGCACTTTTCACGCGAACTCCGCGGATGATATCCCGCTCGGTGCTCAGCAATTTACGCAACAAATGGCCCAGCCCTTCCCAATTCTTGAGGGGGGGCTGATCAATGTTCAACGCAATGAAGGAGACTCGTCCGAAGCCGTAGGGCTGTTGAACAATCAGCGGGCCATCCAAAGATCGAGCCAGGATATTCCCGGTGGTGGCTCCCATGCGAATGGACGAGACCGTCCCGTCCACACGCAACTCGGAAGGGTGCGGCGAAAAACTCTCCAAGCCATCCAACTGACGAATTGCCGTCTCTTCCTGCAAGGGTAGCTTCAGCCAATTCGCGAGTTCGGTCTTTTCAAATTCCGCGAGCTGACTTCCCACCGCGAGCACTAAGTGCCCGCCGCGAACTTCCACCCATTCGCGCAGGGCCGATTGCTGTTGAGCCGTCAGTTGCGAAAGTATCGACTTCGAGGTCCCGGGCACTTCGGCGTTGGCCGCGAGAATCAAAACATCCAGTGAGGCATAATCGTCGACGTCTGCCGGCAAATCCGCAGGAGCAAGCGGAATCAGTTCGGGCGGTTGTTCGTCCACCTCGACCACAGCGGCCGGTGCCGATTCGCCAGTGGGCACGGGCGTCTCAGGAGTCTTGAAGACATCGACCGCGACACCACTTAGCCCCCAGAAGGGAACGTCCTGCCGAAATCCAACTTTGAGATCCGCCTCGCCACCGGGAGTGCTGACTGGCCGAACTTTCTGTTCCACATATCCGCCGTCCCGAGCTTCCACCCGTACGACGAATTCACCCGTCATGCGACCGGGCATAAATCGCGTACGCAGAATCTGCGACTGGCCGGGAGTCAAAACCTGTTCGGCACTCGCCGTATGAACCAGTTGGCCATCGGGATCGGCAGCAATAATGATCAGCTTGGTCGGGACAGGGGCGCTACCGCTGGCAACCACCGAGACGGTCACCGGCGTCCAACTTCCCGCCTGAAAGCGACCGGCCAGCCCGACCCGGACACGCTGAATTTCCAGAAGTGCAGGCGCGGCAGCCCAGACGGGATGAGCGCCGAGATAAATCGCGACGATCAGACCCCAGATTCGCAGATGTGCGAAATGCCGATTCAAAGTGATTCCGAACAAAGCCAATTTCGACTCAGCCTATCGCCTGTGGCGGATCACTCCACCCACCTGATGCCTGCTTCCCGTTCCGCCGTAACATCCTAAAGCGAAACCCGCTAAAGACCTGTGACAAGTCAGTAGAGTGCAGATACTCTACAGGATTCCGTGTGGTGGTACAATCAGCCCCGGGTCCTTACCAGATCGCCACTCTAGTACGTCAAATAGGTCCCCAATGTGAGGAAATTCCAGTGACATCCGTGGGATGGGTCTCCAGGCCCGTCCGAGCCCGTAACAATTGACCTGGTAAGGGTTTAATCCCTCGCGAGCTTCGCGGAGCGCACGCGTGCTTTGAGAATTCAGGGGAGATTGTTTTCGGTGCTTCAACAGCAAAGCAACCTGTGCGCTGCGCGAAGCTCGCGGGCGTTTGAAGGTGTTTAACGCCATAAGTTACGGGCTCAGACGGGTCGGAGACCCATCCCACGAAAGCTTACGGTTTTTCGCTGAGATCACACGCACACACCAGTTGCCCGCAACCGGGGCAGCCCTGACCATACTTCTTGAGAACCGCAGCCTGGAGATCCACCTTCGCAATGTTGGCGATCGTCGCCAACCAGGCCAGAACATCGGCAAACTCCAAGGCGAGTTCTTCCGGAGTCCCTTCGCGCAAGGCGGCGGCCAGCTCCCCGATTTCCTCCATCAACCACATGAAAGTTCCATCGACGCCGCGCGCTTCGTCTTTGGACGAATACATCTTGGCGATCAGGGCTTGAAGGTCGGCCAAAGAAAACGAGGCGGGTGGTTCTGCGGACAACGGATTTCTCCTAAAGCACTGATTTGTAAATAGTTACATTGAATACAAAGCGGAAGAATCGGATTTTGGAACACTGATCTTCGCTAATCTGCACTCATCTCAGAAACACAAATGAAGGAAATCAAATCCGATCATCTGCATTTAGATCAGTGATGATTAGCGGAGATTAGTGTTCCAAAAATCTGAATTCCTGTTCGGTCGAATTTCCTAACCGACAGCAGCTGTAGCGCTTCAACAAAAAGCTTGCGCAACGGAATGTGTGAGAGTGACAGTGTGTGAGGGTTTGAGAGTAAAGGAAGAGTCCAGTGGAATTCTCATACCCTCTCACTCCGTTACTCTCACACCCTCATACTCTCGAACGCCTCAATGCGCAACATTAGAGGAATTGCTCTACTTCTTCGGCGGTTCGGTGACCGTAATGGTCACTGGCAGACTCGGACTGGAAACCAGTGTATTTGGGCGATCTTTAGCCTGCGGATCCTTGTTGAAGGGAACTTGCCCCTGACCTAGTACGGAAATGGTATAGTCGCCAGGTCGTGTGCCGTTCTGGATGGTGAATTTCACCATCGTTTCATTGGCCCCGGCAGGGATTTCCGCAGTCGGCATCTGGATGGGGCCCGGAAACGCCAGCGGAATTACGGTGATCTTATCTTTGAAGTCGGGCCAGTAGCGCGTGGCGATGACTTTCACCGAGACCTCTTTGCCCGCTTCGACCGTCACCTTTTCCGGCTGTACCTTAAGCACATATGGAGCCTTCTCGCGAACACCCACAATCAATTCCCGCATCGGCGCACTGCTGCCGGGATTGGCATCGGACCAGACACGGGTGTAGGGCCGGACTTCGTGCCGCAATGTCTGGCCTTCCACCGTTGCCGTAGCAATCAGTTTCACGGCGGCATCTGCCACCGGAGCATTTTCATCCGCCCAGAAGACAAACGTCGTGCGATCGTTGTTGAACAGACTGGTCGGAGCCGCGTGAACTCCAGGCGGTAGCCCTTCAGCCGTCAACGTAATGGCTCCGGAAAAACCTTGATGGCGATAGGCAATCACATCCATGAAAACGGACCCGCCCGCCCATACCGTGTTTCCCGAGGGGCCAGGATTCTCGGCGTGAATCGCGGCGATATCAAAATCGGGGACCGGTTTACGAACGGCTAGAACATACTGATACCGCGGTCCGCCTCGACTGTAGCGATCCTGCACGACGATGTGGTACTTCCGCTTGGCCTGGAGGTTGAAGATCCCGATCGGATCGCGAATATGCGCGTCGAAAGCATTGGTACGCGGTCCGGAATCATCCAGTTCGCCCAAGGTCATGTCTTTGTCATCATAGACGCTGACATACGGGTCCGATTGGCCGCTGATCCGCTCGGAATAGACTTCAAATGTGTATTCGCCCCCTCCATTTTCCGGGATGTCGACTTCAAACCAGTCCGCATCGCGCAGCTTATCAAACCGCCCGCTGACAATCGCCGGTAAGGTCAACTTCTGCGGCTGAGTCCGTTCATCGTTCGGCTCGATATCGAGAGTCACGGGCAAATCGGTCACCATCACACAGGCCGGATGCAGAGCACCCGCTCCGACGGGGACTCGGACTTGATATCCATTCAGGGCGAAAGTCGCCGCAGTGGGCGCCACGGTGTGATCAACCGGATGCTCAAGAAAGGAAAACTGGCGAGCCCGGGCCAAATCCGAGGGAACGCTGAGCGGGAAAGTGAATTCGTCCAGTTGCGGAGGTAACGTTGCCGCGCCTTCCTTGAGCGAGCGGCCATACGCGGTCATGTTCACCGTCTGACCTGCCTGGACTGCGCGGGGAAAAAGGTTTTCCACATGCGGCAACGTGGTAATCACCAGCCGGTAGGGCAGGCCACCGCGATAGATCAAATCGTGAACCACGGCGAAATACTCACCGTCGGCCGGGGCGGCAAAGTCAATAAATGGATCACGTCCGTGGTAATCACCGCTGGATGCCAAGCTTTGGCCGGTCGCACTGTTGAGAATGAGATTGGCATCGAGTTGTGATTCCAGCTTCATCGCCTGGCAATCGATGACAATTCGTTGCCCCTTCTTCAAGCTGAATTTGAACACATCCTGGCCGTTCCCGTCGGACGTCCCGTTGATCGCCGAGTTCAGTGACACCACTTGGGCTTGCGCGGCTTCATTATTGGGTTCGGTCTCCGGCACATCGGTGAGACCATGCGTGATCGATAGAATCCGGGGGTTGCTGGCTCCGTATTTTCCGACCATGCGGACGTCGTAAGTTCCGGCGGGAACATTGGCTTGCGCCGTCACCTTAAAACGCCCCGGCTTGACCAGTTCGGCAGACAATCCGGCATGATCAAATCGCAGGGCTTTTACGTCTTCGGTATCGCGTCCCAGGACTTCCACCTCAAGAGAAGTTCCCGCCCCCAGCCCCAAAGGCTGAATCCGGTCAAACCGAATGGAGGGGAGTTCGGCCGCGGCAAACTGCGGACTGGTCAGGCAGACGGCCCCGATCATCGCGATCAGGTTTTTTCTCAGATGGAACTTCATTGGAGCGCTCGCTTCTCAACTCTTTGGACTGCGGTGATTCATTACCGCTTTCCCATTCGGACTTAAGGGCCGAACGGCATTTCAACTCAAACAAAATTGGAAAGCGGTGATGAATCACCGCAGTCCAAATTTCAGTCCCTTAGCATACCGAGAATCGGGGACTGGACGCGATGCTGACCGCGCAGGATTTACCGCTCAGCCTTTCCCAAACTTCGCATGCGAAGGGTCCAATTCTGGTAATTCAGACCGATTAGCCTGCTCTGGCACACCGCAGAGACTTTGACATTCTGACCTGATGACTCGGTCATGCGAGCTACACCGACCAGATCAGGAAGAATGAAACGACCGGGGTGAGGATGCCGAAAATATCTTAGCCGACTGGTTCTCTGTCCGGATGCCACGCTGTGGGAAGCTGCGCAGAATTTTCTGCCTCTTGCACAGCTCGATGCAGCCGGCAATCAGGCGCTTCGTCGATTCGAATCGGAAAAGTCTACCCAGGATTCTCAGCGTCGCCAGCCGGCAACGCCATTTTTCGCTGGACTGAGGGTTTTGATGCGGCTACCTCGACTTCCTCGCCTGCGGATCGCGTTGCCATGCGTGTCGCCTTGCACCAAGGCCAACGGATGGGTCATTGGACTGTTCGCCGTGACGCTGGGTGTCATCAACTGGAATACCCACGCCAAATCAGCGGGCGCCTATCGCGGTGCCGTGCCCCCGCAAATCGGGGATGTCGCAACTCACGCTCCGGTCCCTGCCGGAGGAAACCCCCACGCACCGCAAGCTGCAGCCGTCTCGACAGGTCCCAAGATCGATGGCAAATTGGCGCTGCGGTTGAAACAAGCCTTGATGCTGGACGCCCGGTCCAAATTGCAGACGATTCCGGATTACGCCGCGACATTCACCCGCCAAGAACGCGTCGGCGGCAAGTTGCTGGCGCGAGAATCGACAGAACTGAAGGTCCGCCATGCCCCATTCAGTGTCTATATGAAATGGAATGAAGGGGGCGACATCGGACGCGAGCTGCTGTTCGTCGAAGGGCTGAACGACAATCGCATGCTGGTCAAAAAGGGTGGCCAGGTCGGCGAAATGTTGCCGACGTTCAAAGTGGACCCCAGTGGCGAGCTGGCCATGAAGGAATCACGCTACCCCGTTACAACGTCCGGACTCTTGAAGCTGGTCGACAAGATCATCGACTTCGGCAATCGTGACGCCAAGCTCGAAGAAGGGGTCGCCGTCCAGTTCCTGCCCGACCAGAAGATCGACGGCCGGATGTGTTATGTCATCCGCACCGACTACGATTGTGCCGAGGTCGATCCGGACTACCGCACGTCGTTGATCTTCGCCGACAAGGTGACCGCGCTCCCGCTGTGCGTGAAGAACTACGGCTGGTCAGATCGCTGCGGAGCCCCCGAATCGGCCAACGACAAGCTGACGGAAGACACGCTGATCGAGTTCTACGCCTTCACCGGGCTTCGCTATCAGTCGCGATTGGCAGAAAACGAATTCGAGCCATCGAATGGCCAATACCGATTCCGTCGGTAGTGCCTTGAACACGTGGGACGGATCTCCGACCCGTCTGAGGCGCGTCACATTCGACGTGGCAGACAACCGACCTCGCGAACTTCGCATGGCCAGCGTTGTTACGGTTTCGCTGCCACTGCGGGCGAAGCTCCCGGGGAAGCTGGCGACATCGGCAACAACCGCTTTGATTCCTGCAGCAGGAAATCGATGTCTTTGAACGGTTCATGGCTGATGTCCTGCCAGCGAACCAGCCCCTGGGCGTCAATCAAAAACGTCGCATGCAGGGGACGGTTTTCGAAGTCATCGAAGGCCCGATTGGCTTTGAAGGCATCCATTGGCGGATTGCTCAGCAATGCAAATGGGAAGGGCTGATCTCCATACGATTTCAGCGATTTCTCCAACCCTTCACGGCCGTCCGTGCTGATTCCCACCAACGTAATTCCCTGCTTCGCGAAATCTGCGGTCTTCGGAGCAAACGCCTGCAATTGCTCGCTGCAATGCAGGCAACCGTGACCTAGGAAGAAGATCAGGACCAACGGCTTGCCCCGCAACTGAGCCAGCCCGACCTTTTCACCGGTGGCATTCTCAGCAATCCATTCCGGGGCCGCCTGCGGCTGCCAGCGGAAGGGTCCCAACGTGTCCAGTGCAGGGCGTTCGCCCACATCTTTTTCCGGCGGCTTGATGTCACGCCAGTCTTCCGGCAGGCCATGTTGCACGGCAAACGGCGTCAATCGCGAGAAGACCGGGGACGCTTTGATATCGATGTGCGTCGACATCGCGCGCAGCTTGTCGAAGGTCTCCTTGGCTTCTTTCGGTTCACCAGCCAGAATCAGCAAATCAACCAGTGACGCCAGTGGATGCGTCTGATTCTTTCGAGAACTGGCTGCATCGCGTCCGGCCTTCAAGGCGGCATCTTTTTCACCCGCCTGAAACTGGACCTTGGCAATGTAAATGGGATCAACATCGCCCGCTTCGCGCAACTTGACCAGGGCCGTCTTGAAATCCTGGCCAGCCACAGCGATGTGTCCTTGAATTTCCGCCATCGCCTTTTCCAACGCCTGAATCTGCGGATTCGTCGGCTTCTTTTCCGGAGTCATCGGATCGGCCTCCGGTAGTGCCGGGGCGGGGGCAATCAACGGTGCGGGCTTGGCCGCTTCCGCCTTGGCCTTGTCTTCGGCTTCCTTCTTGGTTTTCACTGCATCGGTTTCAGACTGCTTGCGACACTCTTCTTTCAGCTTCTCTTCCAAAGCCGCCAGCTGCACCTTGCCACCTTCCACATCACCGCGGCGAACTTTGGCGACTCCCAGATAACGCAGGCGTTTGTACTGTTCGAGAACCACCTCCGTCGGCTCGAGATAGCTGGTCTCACACAACGCGGCCAGTTCATCCCACAGCTCGTATCGATTCAGTTCCTCGAACAGCCGCAGCCGCCCGTAGTAGCTGCTGCCGTGTTTCTGCATTGTGTTGTACTTAGGATGCCGCGGCAGTTCCGACATGTTCTTGGCCAGGTCAACCGCATCCCGCACACGCCCCACGAAACTCAGATCACGAATCAACCATTCATTGTTATGGGCGAAATTGTGGATCTGGTCGGGCAACACGCGATCCCGCTGCATGTAAGCATGGTCCACTCGTGCCGAAGCTTCCTGCTGCCAGGCGGCATCCCCGTAGCGTTCCACTCGGGAAAAAATATGCCCCGACATGTGCCACATATGGGCGATCGAGGGAGCTGACTGACCACACTTTGCGGCGGAGGGAATTGCCAGTTCGGCTTTTTCATAATCCCACAGGTGGATCTTGTAATGATGGACGGGATGCAGCGGTTCGACGGCCAGCACTTCGTTGATTAACGCGCTGATTGCCAGGTTGCTGGTGATCGGCACGCTATGGCTGCGATCGTCCCACAGTTGGTGGCACAAGAACGCCTTCGCCTCGAGGTCCTCCGGGTGATCCAGATAGATCCGTTCCAGGGCCTTGGTGTATTTCTCGTACTTCTCCTTTTCCCCTTTGTCTTTGCCTTTCTTGGCGTCCTCTTTGTAGAAGTTTTCCAGAGCTTCGATGTATCGATCTTCACGAGGCGTCAATTCCTTCTTCCGCTTCACGGCTTCGGCGATGAAGACCTTCGCCCGCTTCTGATTATTGATATTGGCCATCGCCATGCCCCAATAGGCAATCGCGCAGTTCGGATCGAGGGCCGCTGCCTGGCGGAATGAGCGTTCGGCTTCGAAATACCAGAATCCATGCAGCTGACCGACCCCTTGATTGATGAATTGCTGGCACTCAGGGACCTTTGTTGTCACAGGAAAGCTGATCTTGCCGGTATTGGCCATCAGATAGGCCTTTTGCCGCGGCCCTTCATCAAATGCTTCACCATGCAGTGAATGCCCGGGCTGGATCACTGGTGGAGCAACAGCCGGCGTCGCGGGAACAGCTGCAGGTGTCGCCGCCGCGGGCGCTGCAGCCTTGGGTGCTGCCGGTACAGCGTCCTCAGCGAATAGCAAACCCGACGGCGTGAAACAGACCGCAGCAAGATAGAGCACAGTGAAATACGCGAATTGACGCAACATAACAGCCTCAACAGGGCAGGGAGTGTGTCTGGCAGTCAAAGCAATTTGGCGGCAGCGAAGGCAGGTCCCATTTCGCAAATCATCAAGAGCGTGGCGCGTCATCCAGCGGGGCGAAAAATCGGACAACGCTCTATTGTGACACTGGTGGTATCGCCAATTCTAGAGCAATTCAAGACTTACGTGGAAAAAACCAGCCGGGTCTGATCTCGCGTACCGGCTATCTGTAGCTATGCGCGGTCGAGGGTGGAGGCTGACTGATTCTTGATTTGTACTGTGTTCGGGAATTGAAGAAGAAGGATCTCACGCAAAGGCGCCAAGGCGCAAAGTACGAAGAGATGATTTCTTTGCGCCTTGGCGCCTTTGCGTGAGATCTTTTTCTTCTTTTACCAGATTTGCGGTACCCAAATCGCAGATAAGATTGCTCAGCAGGAGCCTCCCGATCCTTTCGGCCCGGCCTATTCCCTATTTGCCTCCAGCCTTGTTTTCCCCGTCAACCGGAGGCCCCAGCAGGTCTTTTAGCGTGGCACGCAGTTCTTCGTTCGAGGGATCCAACTTGAGGACTTTTCCATCCTTACCCACCAGGATCCGGTAGGGAATCGCCACAATTCCGTACTTCTCGATCACCGGTTGTTGCTCTCCCTCGTCCGTCAGATCTCCTTCGAATTTGAACAGATTGTTCCACGCGATCTGATTCTTGGCCAGGAAATTATCCAGCGCGGCCTTGTTCGTATCTTTGCTCACCCCAATGATATCGAAACCCTTGGACGAATAGCCTTGATACAGGCTCTTCAAATTCGGCAAATCGGTCACGGCAGGCACGCTCGACGTGGCCCAGAAGTAGACCAGCACAACCTTGCCACGGTAGGAGGCCCAATCGATGGGCTTTTGGGAAACCAATTGACCTTCCACCTCAAACGGTTGCCCGACCAGGCGCATGCGGTTCGCCATTCGCTGAAACTGCTTGGAAAGCTTAATCAAATCTGAGTCACCCGACTTCAACATCAATTCCGCAATTTGCTCATAAACTCGAGCCGACAGGCCGGGGGTCTTGGCCCTTTCGAAGACACTCCCGATCGTGTAGGTGCGTTTCAGCAATTGTTCGTCGAATTCGGGGGTCGTTTTGATATAAGCGAGCGCATCGGCGAACAGATCTTCCTGTTCCTTGGCATTGAATTTGTCGAACCGCTGCAGATTGGCGTATAGTCGTTCCTCGACCGAGATCCGGGCCAATTCCTTGCGAGGATCCGCGCGATACTTCTGCGCGAGATCCAAACGTTGCTGAATGGCCTTCTTATCTCCCAGTCGAGTCTTTAATCCCAGGGACATGAATTGCGCTCGCAGGGCCTTCTCCGCCAGTTTCTCGTTCACATCCTTGGTATCGAGAACGATTTGCGAAGCCTGCATGACGGCCGCCGTGACCTTGTCATAGTATGCCGCAGCTTCTGCGGGCGAGTTGAGATCCGGCTGCTTACTGTACATCAAGTCGTCGACGAACTTCATCAACCGGTCTGGCCCGGCGTCAACGGGCACCTCGAACGAGGCAATGGGCTGCAACCCCTTACTTTGAGGGGCGCGGGCCGGCGCAGGATTGTCCTTCTTGGACTTGGCTGGGGCCGCCGGAGCCTTGGTTTTTTCCTGCTGGGCGGCGGCTGTCGAAGCCAGACCGCAGCAGAGACCGACCAGAACGGCCAGTCCCGCACCGCATCGCAGAGAGATGTTCATTCGATTCCTCAGTGAAAATACCAGACAATCTGGAGTGATCCCGCCATTTTCAGGAGGGCGTATAAACATGAATTAGAGAAGATAAACGGCAAGTCGCGACCGAACCAAGACTCGATAATTCCAATACTTGCAGAGACTTCCGGCACGCGGCAATCCGGACCGATACGTCATCGTCCATTGGAGCCGTTGAAAGTTCAAGCGCAGGCCTCGTTCCGATAAATCTGCCAGCCGCTAACGTTCGGACCAGATCAGCCGGAACGCCCCCGGCGTCCGGTTCTTCTGAATCAACGAGGCGCCTGTTTCCCGAACCGTGGGCTAGCGCCCAGCGGCTGATGCCGTCACGCTCTCCATCGAACCCTTGAACTAATGACAAAGGACCGATGACAAAGGGCGAACTCCCTCCGAATTAGACAATTCCCGCCCCCAAACAGATCTCCCCACCAGCGGGCTTGTTTCCACCATCATCACCGATGACAATAAAACAGCCTCGCGTATCGACTTACAGCGAGTTCCTCACTGGTAGCCTGACTCTCCGAGTCGGGTAATCCTAGTTCTTCGTCTGAATGGAATCGTGACCGACTGCAGAAAGTGTTCATGCCGGGGCCTGCTGCGTCCTACCGCTGGCTGACCGTTTGGGCTGGGGTTCTCCTTTATCTCACGCCGGCGCTAGATCTTCGCGCTCAATCAGCGTCTACGGAAACTCCGGCTGCGACCCAGAACATCATTTTCATGCGGTCGGAACATCCCGTGTTCGTCGAGTTGACCGTATTGCTCGATGGCCAGGAACTGCGTGCGGTACGATCGCAACGGGTTACGCAGGTCTTTAGCGAATTGGATGCCAACGGCGATGGAGCCATCGATCAGGCGGAACGTGACGCCGCGCCCCAGGCACTCCGCAAGCTAGGTGTGCGAGAAAAATGGACGGAACTCCTGCCGCGACTCGACAACAACCCCGCTGACAAGAACATCTCGGCGGCCGAGTTGACGGCCTTCTCGGAACAACTGTTCGGACCGCCCGTCCAGTTGTCGGCCCGATCACGGGGTGTGCGCCGGGCCGGCCAAGCCGTCGAGTTGTTCGATCTGCTCGACGACAATCAGAACCAGGTCCTCAGTGAATCAGAATTCGGGGCCCTTTCCGCACGACTCCAGAAACTGGATGCGGATGGAGACGAATCCTTTTCTGTCATCGAAGTCGAACCATTTCGCAATCCGTTCAGCCCCCGATCCGCCAACACAACGGTCCCACCGGAAGATGCCCCGTGGATCATCGCCGAGAACGCCCCCGAGATCCTGCTGAAACGGTTTGATCAACAGCCGCCGACGCATGCGCTGAGCGCTGCGGAATTGGGACTGCCACAGAAACTTGTCACTGCGGGAGATATCGATCAGGACGGTGCGATCAATCTGGAAGAACTTCGCAAGTGGCTCCCGACTGTCCCGCCGCACTATCGATTGAATGTCACCTTGCCGGCGGGGAAGACGCGGCTGACGAACTTGACCTGGACGGATACTTCCAAGCCCCTTCCGGCCACGCCCCAATCGCGCCGCGCTCGCCCCATGTCCTTGCCCCCGAAAGGCCTCGAAACAACAATCGCAGGCCAACCGCTGCAACTCCAGGTCTCTGCCGTGTCCGCCAGCCGTGTGGCGCAATCGGATAATGTGAACTACTACAAATTGCAGTTTCGCAAGAGTGATCGCGACAAGAACAGTTACCTCGACCAGACCGAATTTGCGTCCCTGAATCTGCCGGGAGCGACGTTCGAAACGGTCGACGCCGATGGAAACGGTCAAGTTTTTACAAACGAAATCGAAGAATTCCTGCAACTGGAGAATCTGGTCGATCAGGGACATATCATGGTCACCTACGACAGTAATGAGCTCTCACTGTTTTCGCTGCTGGATCTCAATAAAGACAACCGCCTGACACCCCGTGAATGCCTGCAGGCCACTACCGCCTGGAAATCCAGCGATACCAATCAGGACGGCCAGTTGGCGCGAAGTGAACTTTCGGGCAAACTGCGTCTGTCGATTGAATTGGTCAAACCTCGTCTATTTCAAAACGCAATCGTTCAGCAAGGTGCAATGACGGGTGAGCCGATCATCAGTCCACAATCATCGTCCACGCCTGTTTGGTTCCGCGGCATGGATCGTAACGTTGATGGAGACATTTCGCGGCGCGAGTTCATCGGCAACGACGACGCGTTTCGGAAATGGGATCGAGATGGAGATGGTTTAATCAGTGCGGCAGAAGCGGGACGATGAAGATTAGAAAAGAAAATAGACAGGTGAGCCCCGTCCCGTAAGGGCATCGGTATCTACACAACGTAGAACCTGCAGAAATCGCTGAAAAAATGAGGGAATTCGCTACCCTCGCCCTGGTACTCCGGGGAGAGGGGCTGGGGG